>NZ_CBCOON010000006.1:0-60963 GCF_965111625.1 Streptococcus sp. Marseille-Q6504 | reverse complement strand
AAGTTGATATACTAGTAAAGTAATCGACGCGGGGATGGCGGAATTGGCAGACGCGCAGGACTAAGGATCCTGTGACCGCTTTAGGTCGTGAGGGTTCAAGTCCCTCTCTCCGCATAGGAGAAGAGCTAGCTTTGGCTAGCTTTTTATTTTTCATCAAAAAGAGCAAAAATATTTTTGCTCTTTTTTTGGTATTTCATAAACATTTCATATTTGAATATTATAATGGTTTTACAAATATGGAGGTGCTATATGAATCCCACTCAAAGAGCTTGGGCTTACGTCAGCAGAAAACGACTGAGAAGTCTCATATTATTCCTGATTCTATTTGTTTTATTAGCTGGAATATCGGCTTGTTTGACGCTCATGAAGTCCAACAAAACAGTCGAAAATAATCTCTATCGCTCATTAAATACATCCTTTTCGATTAAAAGAATTGAGCCAGGTCAAGCTTTTCAATTGTCTCAACTAGATGACCTTAAAAAAATAAAGGGACTTGAGGAGGTTTTCCCAGAGCTTGAGACAATAGCTAAATTGCTCGACAAAGAAGTGGTAACTGGTGAACAAAGTATCCAAAGGGATGATTTGACAGAAGCTGAAAAAAATCTCATCAGTTTAATTGCTTTGAAAGATTCTTCCAAGGATGTTTCTTTTACAAGTTCCGCCTTTACCCTTAAAGAAGGAAGACATATCGAAAAAGGGGATAGTAAAAAAATCTTAATCCACGAAGATTTAGCTAAGAAAAACAATCTAAAGCTAGGAGATAAGATTAGTTTAAATCCTGGACAAGTTGAAGGAAATAGTGGACAAAAGCTAGACTATGAAATCGTAGGTATTTTCTCAGGTAAGAAACAAGAGAAATTCACTGGTCTTTCGTCAGATTTTAGTGAAAACACGGTCTATACAGACTACGAAAGTAGCCAAACTCTTCTTGGAAATAAGGAAGCTCAAGTTAGCGCCGCTCGTTTTTATTTAGAAAATCCAAAAGATATGGATAGTATTATTCAAGAGGTTGAAAAGTTATCCCTGGAAACCAAAGGTTACCAAGTCGAGAAGGAAAATAAGGCTTTTGAACAAATCAAGGATTCAGTTTCGACCTTCCAAACCTTCCTACAGATTTTCCTCTATGGCATTATGATTGCTGGTGTAGGAGCGCTGATCTTGGTCTTGTCACTTTGGTTACGAGAGCGAGTCTACGAGGTTGGTGTTTTATTGGCACTAGGTAAAGGGAAAATAGCAATCTTTAGCCAATTCTGCCTGGAAGTCATCATAGTTTCATTGGCATCTATTCTGCCGGCATTTGTAGCTGGAAATGCCATTACTTCCTATCTCTTGAAGACTGTATTAGCAAGTGGCGACCAAGCTGCCCTACAAGATACGCTAGCAAAAGCAACGAATCTTTCAACAAGTCTTCTATCATTTGGAGAATCTTATATCTTCCTACTTATAATCAGCTGCTTGTCAGTTGCACTTTGTTTCCTATTTTTATTTAGAAAATCACCGAAAGAAATTTTATCATCCATCAGTTAATAAAGGAGAAATCATGACTTTACTACAATTACAAGATCTTACTTATCGTTATAAAAACACTGCAGAAGCAGTATTATATAAAATCAATTACGATTTTGAACCTGGTAAGTTTTATAGTATTATCGGAGAATCAGGAGCTGGGAAGTCCACACTCTTATCTCTATTAGCAGGACTTGATAGCCCAGTCGAAGGTGCTATCCTATTCGAAGGCAAGGATATTCGTGAACAAGGATATTCTTATCACCGAATGCACCATATCTCGCTAGTTTTCCAAAACTATAACTTGATTGATTACCTTTCTCCATTGGAAAATATCCGCTTGGTTAATAAAAAAGCCAGCAAGGATACCCTTCTTGAACTTGGTTTAGATGAAAGTCAAATCAAGAGGAATGTTCTCCAATTATCAGGTGGACAGCAACAACGTGTTGCCATTGCTCGTAGCCTTGTATCGGAAGCACCAGTGATTTTAGCAGATGAACCAACAGGAAACTTGGATCCTAAGACTGCTGGAGATATCATTGACCTGCTCAAATCTCTTGCTGAGAAAACAGGCAAGTGTGTGATCGTTGTGACCCACAGCAAGGAAGTAGCACAGGCGTCAGATATTACACTTGAATTGAAGGATAAGAAACTGACTGAAATAAGAACAAACAGTAACTAAAACATTTACACATATTAAAAACTGAAGTAAATCTAGAAAGGAATCTTATGTTACACAACGCATTTGCCTATGTCACAAGAAAATTTTTTAAGTCTATTGTGATCTTTCTTATCATTCTCTTGATGGCTAGTTTGAGTTTGGTCGGCTTGTCTATCAAGGGTGCAACAGCCAAGGCTTCTCAAGAAACCTTTAAAAATATCACCAATAGTTTCTCCATGCAAATCAACCGTAGGGTCAATCAAGGTACTCCACGTGGTGCTGGGAATATCAAGGGTGAAGATATCAAAAAGATTACCGAGAATAAAGCTATTGAATCCTACATCAAACGGATTAATGCTATCGGTGATTTGACAGGCTATGAACTGATTGAAACGCCTGAAACCAAGAAAAATCTAACTGCAGATCGAGCTCAACGTTTTGGAAGTAGCTTGATGATAACAGGTGTCAATGACTCTTCTAAAGAAGACAAGTTTGTGTCAGGCTCTTACAAACTGGTCGAAGGAGAACATTTAACAAACGATGACAAATACCAGATTCTCATGCACAAAGACCTGGCTGCTAAACATGGCTGGAAGGTAGGGGACAAGGTCAAACTGAACTCCAATATCTACGATGCAGATAATGAAAAAGGAGCCAAGGAAACAGTAGAAGTAACGATCAAAGGACTTTTTGATGGACACAATAAATCAGCTGTAACCTACTCACAAGAACTTTATGAGAATACAGCTATCACAGATATTCACACAGCAGCACAACTCTATGGTTATACAGAAGATACAGCTATTTATGGAGATGCTACCTTCTTTGTGGCTGGAGATAAGAACCTAGATACTGTCATGCAAGAACTAGGGTCTATCAACGGCATCAACTGGAAGATGTATAGCTTGATTAAGAGTTCATCTAACTATCCTGCCCTTGAACAATCTATCTCAGGCATGTACAGGATGGCTAATCTTCTCTTCTGGGGTAGCTTGAGCTTCTCTGTTCTTCTACTTGCTCTCTTGCTGACACTATGGATTAACGCCCGTCGTAAAGAGGTTGGAATCCTCCTTTCAATTGGTCTAAAACAAGCAAGTATTCTAGGACAATTTATCACAGAAGCAGTAATGATTGCAATTCCAGCACTAATTTCAGCTTATTTCCTAGCCAACTATACTGCTCGTGCCATTGGAAATACAGTTCTTGCAAATGTCACATCAGATGTGGCTAAACAGGCAAGTAAGGCAGCCCAAGCCTCTAATCTTGGTGGTGGTGCAGAAGTCGACGGCTTTAGCAAGACACTTTCAAGTCTGGACATTTCCATTCAACCTTCTGACTTTGCCATCATTTTTGTACTTGGATTAGTTCTAGTGGTACTAGTTATGGCACTTGCTTCAAGCAATCTCCTCTTTAAACAACCAAAAGAACTCTTGTTGGATAGTGAATAAAAAAACCTGCTACCTATTCTCACTCAAATGAGATATAATATAGGTAGCATTTTTGATAGAAAAGGATTTATATGAAAATTCTAATTGTAGAAGATGAAGACATGATCCGCGAGGGAATTAGTGACTATTTGACGGATTGTGGCTATGAAACCATTCAGGCAGCAGATGGCCTTGAGGCCTTAGAACAATTTTCCAATCACCAAGTTGCTCTGATTCTCCTAGATATTCAAATGCCGAAACTCAATGGTTTAGAGGTTTTGTCAGAAATCCGAAAAAGTAGCCAAGTTCCGGTCTTGATGTTGACAGCCTTTCAGGATGAGGAGTATAAGATGAGTGCCTTTGCTGCATTAGCAGATGGTTATTTGGAAAAGCCTTTTTCTCTATCTTTGTTAAAAGTACGAGTGGATGCCATCTTTAAACGCTATTATGATACTGGTCGTATTTTTACCTATAGGGACACCGAGGTAGACTTTGACAGCTATAGCGCCAAAGTGGCTGGTCAAGAAGTTGCAGTGAATGCAAAAGAGCTGGAAATTTTAGATTATCTGGTAAGAAATGAAGGTCGAGCCTTAACACGGTCGCAGATTATCGATGCTGTATGGAAGATGACAGATGAGGTTCCTTTTGACAGAGTGATCGATGTCTATATCAAGGAACTACGGAAAAAATTGGATTTAGACTGTATTCTTACCGTGCGCAATGTTGGTTATAAATTGGAGAGAAAATGAGACGTTCAGGTTTATTTAAAAAAATTTTTATCTATACCTTCTCGGTATTTTCTACCTTGGTCATTTGTTTGCATTTGGCCATCTATTTCCTCTTTCCTCCGACCTATCTCAGTCACCGTCAGGAAAGCATCGGGCAAAAGGCTACAGAAATTGCCCAGTCTCTCCAAGGCAAAGACAGTCAAGCTATTCAGGAAGTCCTTGAACTTTATTCTAAAAGTAGTGATATTAAGGGAGCTGTTAAGGGAGAGATGACTCAGGATAAGTTGGAAGTCAATGATAATCTTCCCATTGATAAACAACGACAAACGGCCTCCTTGGTTATTGAGGAAAGAGAAGTTCAAACTAAGGATGGTCAGACGATGACCTTGCAGTTTTTAGCTTCTATGGATTTGCAGAAAGAAGCAGAAAACATCAGTCTGCAATTTCTGCCTTATACTTTACTAGCGTCTTTCATCATTTCGCTCCTCATCGCCTTTATCTATGCTAGAACCATTGTTGCTCCTATTTTGGAAATCAAACGAGTGACTCGACGGATGATGGATTTGGATGCAGAAGTGAGGTTGCGCGTGGATTCTAAGGATGAAATTGGCGATCTCAAAGAACAAATCAACAGCCTTTATCAGCATCTCTTGACGGTCATTGCAGACTTGCATGAAAAGAACGAGGCCATTCTCCAGCTGGAAAAGATGAAGGTTGAGTTTTTGCGAGGAGCCTCCCATGAACTGAAAACACCTCTAGCCAGTCTGAAAATCCTTCTGGAAAATATGCAAGCAAATATTGGACGCTACAAAGACCGTGACTATTACCTGGGAGTTTCTTTGGGTATCGTAGATGATTTAAGTCAGCACGTTCAGCAAATTCTATCCCTTTCTTCGGTGCAAGAATTACGAGATAAGAAGGAAAAAGTCAACCTCCTTGAAATGACAGATTTTCTATTGAAGGACTATGACTTGTTGGCCAAAGAGAGGGAAATCTCAGTTGTGAATCAACTGACTGACCAACAAACTTATCTAAATCCTTCGGTACTAAAGCTGATTCTTTCCAATCTTATCAGTAATGCTGTGAAACACTCTGTTCAAGGTGGTTATCTAAAAATTGGGACAGAAGATGGCTGGGTTTTCATTGAGAACGCCTGTACACCTGAGGAGCAAGATAAGTTTGAACAATCCTTTACGGTTTCTAGTCGACAAAGTAAGGGAGCTGGCTTGGGACTATTCGTAGTTAAAAGTTTATTGGAAAACGAAGAAATTGACTATCGATTTGAACGCTATGAAGACCACTTAGCCTTTTATATGAACCTACCTAAAGACCTGTAAAATTAGGACTTTGAGGAGAGTTACATATTTTAAGATAGAAGAAATTCAATTCAAACTACAGGAAAAACTAGATTTTTTTGTCAAAAAGTGATAAAATGAACAATGTAAATGGGATATCCCATAAAAATATACAGGAGGCCTGATAAAATGGCAATCGTTTCAGCAGAAAAATTTGTCCAAGCAGCTCGTGACAACGGTTATGCAGTTGGTGGATTTAACACAAACAACCTTGAGTGGACTCAAGCTATCTTGCGCGCAGCAGAAGCTAAAAAAGCTCCAGTTTTGATCCAAACTTCAATGGGTGCTGCTAAATACATGGGTGGTTACAAAGTTGCTCGCAACTTGATCGCTAACCTTGTAGAATCAATGGGTATCACTGTACCAGTAGCTATCCACCTTGACCACGGTCACTACGAAGATGCACTTGAGTGTATCGAAGTTGGTTATACTTCAATCATGTTTGACGGTTCACACCTTCCAGTTGAAGAAAACCTTAAATTGGCTAAAGACGTTGTTGAAAAAGCACACGCTAAAGGTATCTCAGTAGAAGCTGAAGTTGGTACTATCGGTGGTGAAGAAGACGGAATCATCGGTAAAGGTGAATTGGCTCCAATCGAAGACGCTAAAGCAATGGTTGCAACTGGTATTGACTTCTTGGCAGCTGGTATTGGTAACATCCACGGTCCTTACCCTGCAAACTGGGAAGGTCTTGACCTTGACCACTTGCAAAAATTGACAGAAGCTCTTCCAGGCTTCCCAATCGTATTGCACGGTGGATCAGGTATTCCTGATGAGCAAATCCAAGCAGCTATCAAACTTGGTGTTGCTAAAGTTAACGTTAACACTGAATGCCAAATCGCATTCGCTAACGCAACTCGTAAATTTGCTCGTGACTACGAAGCAAACGAAGCAGAATACGACAAGAAGAAACTCTTCGACCCACGTAAATTCTTGGCTGACGGTGTAAAAGCTATCCAAGCATCAGTTGAAGAACGTATCGACGTATTCGGTTCAGAAGGTAAAGCTTAAGAAGCTTGTAAAGGATTGATATAACAGGGGTTATCCGATTTGGATAACCCTTTTTTTCTTTGTTTTGCCAAACATTTCTTGTTGATTAACTATCACTCTAATATATCGAATGAATGCTACAAGTGTAGGATAGGAAATGTTGTGAAGTGATTTACATCTTTATTGAAAGTTAATTTTTCGGAAAGTTAAAAAACCTTTGAACTTGAACATAAAAACAATGGAAATTCCATTATTTTTTGCTATAATAACACTATAAGAGGAGGTTTTTATGAAAACGTTTAAACAAGCATTGGAAACATATCTAAAATCATTAAATGAAGAAAATACTATTTATGTATTAAAAGGATTTAACTATTGGTTAGATGCTCTTGATGCAGATTTATTTTTAGGGGGCAAAACTGTAAATTCATATAAGAATTTAAAAGAATCTATTCAAGGATTATCTAGTACAACTAGAGCAATGTTTTTATTGTATGAAAATCTTCTTTATTTATACGATCAAAATGCGTTGGGATCTATTGAATTTTTTACACAATATAAATTCATTATAATTGAAAATGATTATTTTGATAGCTATTATCCAGGATTTCGTACTGATTTAGAAACAATTAAAAAAGATTTTGAAAGTGAAGAAGATAATATAATTCAAAAATTCTATTGTGATATTCAAAAAATAGATAACACTTTATTTATGAATTTTAATGAAATTCCTGATAAAGAGTTTAAGACTATTAAGTTGACAAAAGTAGGAATAAATTTTGAAGTAGATAATAGTCTTGAAATAGAGTTATATAGTAACATAAATCACTTGGCACTTCAGGGAATTATTTTTGAGATTTTAAATTTTGGTAAAGGGAAAATTTTATGTGAAAAAGAACATGGTGAAAGTATAGGAATAATCAGAAAAAAATTTGAATCTATAAATATATTTATTACAGTTAAAGATGATTTTAATAAGCATGATGTTGAAGAGAGTGATTATAAAGAATACCTTGAAATTTTACAAAGAAAGAATCCGTCATATAATTTTTTAGATATTCAAATATATCATGAGCCAGAAGAAAATACTGAAACAAAAGAAATAAGCCAAGCTGTTATAATTGATAGAATAGTGAAGAATTGTATGAAAGCTCAAAAGGAGGAGCAGTTCCGAGATATCTTTGTTACAGCTCCTACCGGTTCAGGGAAGTCTGTAATGTTCCAGATTCCAGCAATTTATTTGGCAGAAAAAAGTGATCTAGTAACAATAGTCATAAGTCCTTTGATCGGTCTTATGAATGATCAAGTCAATAATATACAATCAATGACGAAACTAGCTGAAACAATTAACTCAGATTATACACCATCACAAAAAGAAAATGTTTTAGAACAAATAAAGAATGGTGATAAATCCATTCTCTATATCTCACCAGAGACTTTGCTGTCTAATACAGATATTACAAATCTAATTGGAGATCGGAAAATTGGTTTATTAGTTGTTGATGAGGCACACATAGTCTCTACATGGGGGAAATCATTTCGTCCAGACTATTGGTATCTAGGAGAATTTATTTCAAGACTTAGAAAAAGTGAGAAATCTAATCAGAACTTTCCAATTGCAACCTTTACTGCAACAGCAACATATGGTAGTAAAGACAATATGTATTTCGACATAATTGAATCACTGAAAATGACTGCAGAAACATTTTTAGGTAGGGTGAGACGAGACGATATCGATTTTGAGATTACTAATAAAACTAAAGAGATAAATTATCAAGATGAAAAATTATTAGTAGCAGTCGATAACATTAATAAACTTCAAAAGACAGGAGAAAAAACGCTTGTCTACGTTCCGTACAGAAGCCATATAGATGACATATATTCCAGATTAGAAAATCAGGATAAAATTGGTAAATACTCTGGTGAGATGTTCTCCGGAGAAAAAAATGAAACACTAGAAAAAATTGTTAATGGTGAGAAAAATGTCGTGTTAGCAACAAAAGCTTTTGGTATGGGGATTGATATTAATGATATTAAGTATGTATACCATTTTGCTCCAACAGGGAATATCTCAGATTATTTACAGGAAATAGGAAGAGCTGCTCGTGAAAGAGGAATGAACGGTGTTGCTCTAACTGATTTCTTTAAAGAGGATTTTCGTTACATTAATCAATTATTTGGAATGTCTGCTATTAAACAATGGCAAGTTATCGCTGTATTAAGCAAAATTAATGAGCTATATAAGAAACATAAGAAGCGTAATTTTTTGGTTTCGCCGATGGAGTTCTCGCATATTTTTGCAAACGAATCAGATACAAGCAGAATAGATGCTCAGTTAAAAACAGCATTATTGATTATAAAAAAAGACTTTGAATTACTAAATTCTTCAAATTATATTCCATTGATTTTTAAACCAAGAAGTATGTTTACTAATGCGTATTTTATGATTAAAGATAGTTTTGTTGATAAGTTAGTATCTAGTGATAATTTTAAATATTTTAGAAAAATACAGATGCCAAGAAATCATACATATGAAACTTACACAAAACCGGTTAAAGTTGAGTATGACGGGGAAACGTATGTTCTTGATTTCAAAAAGATGTGGGAAGAAAAATATAAGGATTTATCTTTTGCAAGTTTTAAGTATTCATTTTATAACAATGAATTAAGCAATTTTAATTTTAAAGTTAATGAAGAATTAATTCCTAAAACAATAATTGAAATAAAATTCGATAAAATCAATTTTGATGATGCAATTGTTGAGATGTCTAATATCTTAAATGCATTAAAAGACATTTTTGATGATATTAGGCAATCTAGAAAGCATTTCACAGTTCGAGAGCTGGCTAATAAACTTAGAGAACGTTTGTCGTTTAAAAACACATATACTCCAGATCTCTTAGCACAATCAATGATTTATATTTTGAACAATATTGATACGGGTAATTTTGTAAGACAAGATTTTGCAACATATAATTCACAGACAGATAAGTGGAATATTCAGACAGCTTCTTATGAGACTAGAATAAAAAAAATAATAAGACAGGCAAAATTATCACTAACTAGCAACATAAATGCTATACAGATCAGTGTTAGAAATAGAAACAGCAACAAAGATATTAGAGTGTTATTAGCTCAAATTATTGAAATTCTAGAATTAGCAGAAGTAAATATACGTACAGGAGATAATCCGGAATTTTTTGTACGTGTTAATAACTCCAATGCGATTGAAAAAATTATTAACGATAAATTTTATAAGAGTAAAACGGTTGAGCAGGTTAAAGAGAAACATGATAATTCAACTAGAATAATGGAGTACTTCTTTACTCAACTTTCAACAAAGAAAGATCGTTGGGATTTTATTGAACAATATTTCTTGGGACATTTAGACACTACAGATATAAAACAGATAAAGGACATTCAGAGTCAGTCTAAAAAAGAAAATATCTCTATAACAAATAAAGTTAAATTTCCATATTCTAACTGGGAAGAGGCAAGTAGTATTTCACCTGATGAATTTTATATTATTAATGAAATACCGATACCTACTTATTTTGGCGGGGAGTTCACATTAAATAATGAGACATATCCTTTTTCATATGTTTGGGAGGATAGAAAGATGATTGTGTATAATCCTGAAGAAACAGAAAAATCTATCAAGAACACAAACTGTGAATGGAAAATTATTTCTGAACAGGAATTAAAATTATCTGATTTTATGTAAAGGAGATTAGCAGTGGTTCATTTAATACCTAAAAATAGAGATGTCAAAGAATTTCATGGTTCGTCTGGAGAAATGCGTCTTTATAATGAATTCAAAAAACTATCAGATAAATGGTATATATTTCATTCTATTAAATGGTCAAGAATTGTATATAGAAGTGACTTGAATAGAGATTGTTTCAAGCAAAGTGAATCTGATTTTGTTATCTTTTATCCAGAATATGGACTATTGACGTTAGAAGTAAAATCGGGTGGTTTTGTAATAGAAGATAATAGATTAAAGCAGATTAGAAGAGATACTAATGAGGTTGTATCATGTAAGAGTCCAATGGATCAAGCGGATGCTTCTAAGTTTATGTTTCGGAGTATATTGACGAATCATTTTACTAATTCTGATGATAGATATCCAGTTCATTCGATGGTTTGGTTAACTGATGTGTCATCTAAGGATATACAAGGAAAATTTCCACACGACTATCATATAAGACAAAACACATTTTTGCATGAAGATTTAGAAAATGTAGAAGAGACATTGATAAAATGTTTTGAATTTTATAAAGTTCTTCCCCAAAAGAAGGACAATAAGATTATTGCTAAAACGATAAATTTGATTGCTCCAGAAGTTAATGCGATTCCTGCTCTACATACTGAAATTGAAGATGAAAATTATTTTATAGATCGTATGACCACACAACAAGGATATTTATTAGATTATTTGGAAGAACAAAAGATTGCTGCTATTCAAGGTGGAGCAGGGACAGGGAAAACAGTCTTGGCAGTTGAAAAAGCAAGAAGACTAAGCCAAAATCAAAAAGTAGTTTATTTATGTTTCAATAGAATGTTAGTTGAATACTTAAAGAAAAAGTATAATGAAGAACTACCAAATGTTGATTTTACTAATTTATATTCTTTAACAGCAAAAGCATTAAAGAAAGTTAAAGTAGAAAAACAAGATATTTTATATTTCTTAAAACATTTAGAGGATTATCCGGATATTTGGAATTATGATTCAGTTATAATTGATGAAGGACAAGATTTTTCAAATGATGAAATTACTGAATTAAAAGAATTCCAAGAAATTAGTAATGAAGAAGGAAGTTTTTATATCTTTTATGATAAAAATCAGTTAGTCCAACAAAGAAATAATTTAGAATGGTTACAAAATATGGACTGTCGTTTAATTCTGTCAATAAATTGTCGTAATACACAATGTGTTGCAGAAACAGCATTAAGTCCTTTAGGGATCAATGGTGTAAAGACTAAAATGCCAATAAAAGGAGAAATCCCCTTGATGAATATTTCTGATGATGAAAATGATTCTATTGAATGGATTAATAAAAAAATACGTGAGCTGACGGATAATGGGATCAAAAAAGATCAAATTACTATTTTATCTGTCAAAGGCGAAGGTCAATCTATTTATTCGAATAGAACAAAAATTGGAAATTATTCCATTTCTTCTGAAAAGGAATCGGGGAAAATATTGTTCACAACTGCTAGAAAATTTAAAGGTTTGGAGTCAGATTTTATTTTATTAGTAGATGTTGATGCTGAAACGTTTAGAGATGAAGAACAAAAAAGATTATTTTATGTTGGTGCTTCAAGAGCTAGAAACAGATTATTTATTACTTCTGTTGTAAGTGAAGTAGAAGAGAAACAAATGGTGCGAGCCATTACAAATGGTAGCTACGAAAAAAGAATGAGATTAGCTTCATATTTGAAGGTCACATTAAAGTAGCGATACTATTTATAAAGTAAACATGTCTTATTAATCTTATTAAAAAGTAGCTTTATGTTATTTTGTACACTGCTAAAACAAGTAAGGAGTATAAGATTAATTATTACAATGGAAGGAGAAAAATTGAACCAAAAAGAATTTCAAACAATAATAAAGAAAAACTTTAAGCATATCCCTGATTCTCTAAGTAATTTTAGAGATGTCGATGAATGTGAATTTTTAGCGGATAAATTATCATTTATGGGATATGGTCAAAATGCTGAAGGATACTTTAAACATGACAATGTACCTAATCCATCACAAAGATTTCATCTCACAGAAGCGTATTTTGAATATAAATTTAGCAAGATGAAAGACAAGGAGTATTTTAAAGACTGCGAATTAGGTAGAATTCGATGTCCTCAGTTGATGCTGTGGATTGCAGAGATTACTCAAATACCAGAATCAGTTTTAAAAGATGCTTATAATTATATAGTTAAAGCTGAAGATGAATTATTCCATAAAAAAGAGATAAAGAAAGGCTTACTTGGAGCTGATAAGTATTGGGAAACAATGACACAAAATTCAAATATTACCCTTATTGAATTTAAAACCAAATTCAAATATCCAGAAATATGTAAAATCATTAAATCAGCAAATAATTGGGAAGAAATTATTTTAAATTGTCAAAAATTAGATTTCCAAAAATAGTCTATATTTACTTTAATTAAATAATTCTATAAAAACAGAACTTATTATTTGTAGTAAACTAAAAATAAATTTTTCCCTCATCCTGCAACTCTCTTTAAAGAAAAAAGAGTATTGCTGAAGCTGCCATCCTATATGATACTTCTGATTAAAAATTTATTTAAAGTGTTTTCAGTCTACGAGGTAGTGTAGATGTTAATCAATTATGTTCAGAAGGTAAAGCTTAATCTAGCTTAACCATACAAAACAGAAACCTGCCCCTGAGGGTGGGTTTTTTGTTTCTGGATATAGACAGATTATACTGGAAAATTCTTAAACTTAAGTTGCTAAAAGAGTCTAATTTTTGTACAATAATGCTATGAAAACACTGAAAAAATCAGCCCTTGTCCTTCTTAGTTTCCTTATCTTGTTTTTAGTAGGGACATTTATCTTTCATCGTGTCAGCTTAGAAAAGGAACAAGCCTCTCTAACTCCTATGGGTAAAACTGTTCTCGTTAATGGGCACAAAATCAATGTTTACGTTGAAGGGGATGGTCCAGAGACAATAGTAGTTCTATCAGGTGCTGGAATTGCTTCCCCAATCTTGGACTTTAAGAATGTTTCAGATTCCTTATCAAAAAAATATAAGGTAGTCATCGTGGAGCGGGCTGGCTATGGTTATAGCGAGGATAGTAATCAATCCAGAGATGTGATGGAAGTTTTGTCTGAGACACGTCAAGCTCTATCACAAGCAAATGTAACAGGTCCTTTTATCATTCTGTCTCATTCAATCGCTAGTCTTGAAAGTCTGGCTTGGCAGGAAAAGTATCCTGATGAAGTGAAAGCCTTGGTTGGTCTGGATTGGGCATTACCAGCAAGTTATGAAGATTTAAAGGATAATCAGGCCTTGCTTACTGTGGCTTATTGGAGCAGTAAGATTGGCTTATTACGCTTTTTCCCTGAGTCCTTTTATATAAAAAATCCAACTCTGACTGAAACTGAACGACAACAATATAAATTACTAGCATATAAGCAGTTAATGTCACAAGCCATGCTTCATGAATCCCGTTTGGTAAAGGAAAATGCCAAGAAAGTTCCCTCTAGCATTAATCTGAAAATTCCCACCTTATTACTGGTTTCTAACGGTGAAGGTACGACCTTTAGCCAATCAGAATGGCAGCATTATGCAGAGAAATTTTCTAGTGACCAGTCTAATGTTCAAGTCATCTATATGAATGCGCCTCACGAACTTTATCATTATCAAAGTCATGAAATAGTTTCTCAGATTGAAGATTTTTTAAAGAGTCATTGATGGTTTAGAGATCATTTAAATTTTAGACTGATGACAATAATTAAATGCTGAAGGATTAACAGTAGTATCGTTAATTTTTTCAATTAAAAAATTCTTTTTCTTAACAAAAAACCTGCCAGTAGGGGCAGGTTTTTTGGTGTTTTAAGGAACTATTAAACCAGAATTTCTGATTCAAAAGTATTATTTTAAGAGAGAAATCTCTAATTTCATAATTTATAAGCAAACGCTTGCATTCCTTTTTTTATTGGATTATAATAGGTTGGTATAAATCCTTCTGTAATAATATTGAGAAGGTGTAGAAAGTAAGGATTTAGAATATTTGTAGTCAAAAATACAATGTTGTTTCTTACTAAAGGGAGATAGATATGGCAATGATAGAAGTGCAACATCTTCAGAAAAATTTTGTGAAGACTGTTAAGGAACCGGGCTTGAAGGGAGCTTTGCGCTCCTTTATTCATCCTGAAAAGCAGACCTTTGAAGCGGTCAAGGATTTAACTTTTGAAGTTCCAAAAGGGCAGATTTTAGGATTTATTGGGGCAAATGGTGCTGGGAAGTCGACCACCATTAAAATGCTGACAGGAATTTTAAAACCGACATCTGGTTTTTGTCGGATTAATGGCAAGATTCCACAGGATAATCGCCAGGATTATGTCAAGGATATTGGAGTCGTTTTCGGACAACGCACCCAGCTATGGTGGGATTTGGCACTGCAAGAAACCTACACGGTTTTGAAGGAGATTTACGATGTACCGGACTCGCTTTTCCATAAGCGCATGGACTTTTTGAATGAAGTCTTGGATTTGAAGGAATTTATCAAGGATCCTGTGCGGACTCTTTCACTAGGTCAACGGATGCGGGCGGATATTGCGGCTTCCTTGCTCCACAATCCTAAGGTTCTCTTTTTAGATGAGCCGACTATTGGTTTGGATGTGTCGGTCAAGGATAACATTCGACGTGCTATCACTCAGATCAATCAAGAGGAAGAGACAACTATTCTCTTGACTACTCATGATTTGAGTGATATTGAGCAACTCTGTGATCGGATTTTTATGATTGACAAGGGGCAAGAGATTTTTGATGGAACGGTGAGCCAGCTCAAGGAAACCTTTGGCAAGATGAAGACTCTCTCCTTTGAGTTGACGCCAGGTCAAAGTCATCTAGTCTCCCATTATGAAGGCTTGTCTGATATGTCCATTGATAGACAAGGAAACAACCTGACTATTGAATTCAATAGTTCCCGCTACCAGTCAGCTGATATTATCAAGCAAATCCTATCTGATTTTGAAGTCCGTGATTTGAAGATGGTAGATACGGATATTGAAGATATTATCCGTCGCTTCTATCGAAAGGAGCTCTAGGATGGTCAAATTGTGGAGACGTTATAAACCCTTTATCAATGCGGGGATTCAGGAATTGATTACCTATCGAGTCAACTTTATTCTCTATCGGATTGGTGATGTCATGGGGGTTTTTGTGGCCTTTTATCTCTGGAAGGCTGTCTTTGATTCTTCGCAAGAGTCCTTGATTCAGGGCTTCAGTATGGCAGATATCACTTTCTACATCATCATGAGTTTTGTGACCAATCTGTTGACCAGGTCGGATAGCTCCTTTATGATTGGGGAGGAGGTCAAGGATGGTTCCATTATCATGCGTTTGTTGCGACCAGTGCATTTTGCGGCCTCTTACCTCTTTACCGAACTTGGCTCCAAGTGGTTGATTTTTATCTCTGTTGGACTGCCATTTTTAAGTGTCATTGTTTTGATGAAAATCTTATCTGGGCAAGGTATTGTAGAAGTGCTGGGATTAACTGTCCTTTATCTCTTTAGCTTAACTCTGGCTTATCTGATTAACTTTTTCTTTAATATCTGCTTTGGATTTTCAGCTTTTGTGTTTAAAAATCTATGGGGTTCCAACCTACTCAAGACTTCAATAGTGGCCTTTATGTCTGGAAGTTTAATTCCCTTGGCTTTCTTTCCGAAAATCGTTTCAGATATTCTGTCCTTATTGCCTTTCTCATCCTTAATTTACACTCCGGTCATGATTATTGTTGGGAAATACGATGCCAGTCAGATTCTTCAAGCACTTTTGCTTCAGTTTTTCTGGCTTATAGTGATGGTGGGCTTGTCTCAGTTGATTTGGAAACGAGTCCAGTCATTTATCACCATTCAGGGAGGTTAGGATGAAAAAATATCAACGCATGCATCTCATTTTTATCAGACAATACATCAAACAAATCATGGAATACAAGGTAGATTTTGTGGTTGGTGTGCTGGGAGTTTTTCTGACTCAAGGCCTGAACCTCTTGTTTCTTAATGTACTCTTTCAACACATCCCCTCGCTAGAAGGCTGGACTTTTCAAGAAATCGCCTTTATCTATGGATTTTCCTTGATTCCCAAGGGACTGGACCATCTCTTTTTTGACAATCTCTGGGCTTTAGGTCAACGACTAGTTCGAAAAGGGGAGTTTGACAAGTATCTGACTCGTCCTATCAATCCTCTCTTTCACATCCTCGTTGAGACCTTTCAGATTGATGCCTTGGGTGAACTTTTGGTCGGTGGAATTTTACTAGCGACAACGGCGACTAGCATTGCTTGGACTCTTCCAAAATTCCTGATTTTTCTAGTTTGTATTCCTTTTGCGACCTTGATCTATACTTCCTTAAAAATCGCGACAGCCAGCATCGCTTTTTGGACCAAGCAGTCAGGTGCCATGATTTACATTTTCTATATGTTTAATGATTTTGCCAAGTACCCGATTTCTATTTACAATTCGCTCCTTCGTTGGTTAATTAGCTTTATTGTACCTTTCGCCTTTACAGCCTACTATCCTGCCAGCTATTTCTTGCAGGACAAGGATGGACTCTTTAATATTGGTGGTTTGATTCTGATTTCCCTTGTCTTCTTTGTCATTTCTTTGAAACTATGGGACAAGGGCTTAGATGCCTACGAAAGTGCGGGATCGTAAGAGATAATATAGGATGAGATTTAAAAATTAAGTATGTTACAAACAACCGTTGAAAATTATTGCGGTTGTTTTTGCATGTTTATGAAGACATAAATTCTATCCATACCACTTTTTGCGATTTTGGTAGTTATTCCAGTTGATTGATAATATTTTTGATGGTAGGAATGAGTCTATATTGTACCCAGTTAACTATAATATTTATCGATTAGATCATTTGTTAACATGGATTAAAAAAAAAATTAACCCGCGTTAATTTCTCTTGACTTAAATTTTTTTAATTGATATACTATTTTTCAGAGAGCTAACAATTATATATAAATGTACTACTCTATTTCCTAGATAATACTTAGTAAAACTTTTTATAACAAAGGCTAGCAAAGTTAAAGTTTTCTATCTATTGGAAGTTAAATAAATATGTAAGGAATTAAAATGAAAAAAAGTACAGTATTGTCACTAACTGCAGCTGCAGTTATTTTAGCAGCATATGTCCCTAATGAGGTAGTCTTAGCAGATACATCTAACTCTGAAGATGCTTTAAATATCTCTGATAAAGAAAAAGTAGTAGTAGAGAAGGAAACAGAAAATAAAGAAAAACATGAAAATATTCCTAATGCTATAGAAACTTCAAAGGATACTGAAGAGAAGAAAACAACAATTATTGAGGAAAAAGAAGTTGTTAGTAAAAATCCTGAGATAGATAATAAAACTAGCAATGAAGAAGCAACAATCAAAGAAGATTCCAATCAATCTCAAGGAGATAAAGCGGACTCGTCTGCAAGTAAAGACCCAGAAAGTCCCAAAAAAGAGGATAAACTTGTCTATATTGCTGAATTTAAAGATAAAGCATCTGGAGAAAAAGCAATCAAGGAATTATCCAATCTTAAGGATACAAAAGTTTTATATACTTATGATAGGATTTTTAACGGTAGTGCTATTGAAACAACCCCAGATAATCTGGACAAAATTAAACTAATAGAAGGTATCTCATCGGTTGAACGATCACAAAAAGTCCAGCCAATGATGAATCATGCTAGAAAGGAAATTGGAGTTGAAGAGGCAATTGATTACCTAAAGTCTATCAATGCTCCATTTGGTAAAAATTTTGATGGTAGAGGTATGGTCATTTCAAATATCGATACCGGGACAGATTATAGGCATAAGGCCATGAGAATTGATGATGATGCTAAAGGCTCAATGAGATTCAAAAAAGAAGACTTAAAAGGTACTGATAAAAATTTCTGGTTGAGTGATAAAATCCCTCATGCTTTCAATTATTATAATGGTGGTAAAATCACTGTAGAAAAAGCTGATGATGGAAGCGATTATTTTGATCCACATGGGATGCATATTGCAGGGATTCTTGCGGGAAATGATACTGAAAAAGATATTAAAAACTTTAACGGAATAGATGGAATTGCTCCTAATGCACAGATCTTCTCTTATAAAATGTACTCTGACGCAGGATCTGGGTTCGCAGGGGATGAAACAATGTTTCATGCTATTGAAGATTCAATCAAACACAATGTCGATGTTGTTTCAGTATCATCTGGCTTTACAGGAACGGGCCTTGTAGGTGAGAAATATTGGCAAGCTATTAGGGCGTTAAGAAAAGCAGGCATTCCAATGGTTGTAGCTACGGGTAACTATGCAACTTCTGCTTCAAGTTCTTCATGGGATTTGGTGGCAAATAATAATCTGAAAATGACCGACACTGGAAATGTAACACGAACTGCAGCACATGAAGATGCGATAGCGGTCGCTTCTGCTAAAAATCAGACAGTTGAGTTTGATAAAGTCAACATAGGTGGAGAAAATTTTAAATACAGAAATATAGGGGCCTTTTTCGATAAGAATAAAATCACAACAAATGAAGACGGTTCAAAAGCTCCTAGTAAATTGAAATTTGTATATATAGGTAAAGGTCAAGACCAAGATTTGATAGGATTGGATCTTAAGGGCAAAATTGCAGTAATGGATCGAATTTATACCAAGGATTTAAAAGATGCTTTTAAAAGAGCAACGGATAAGGGCGCACGCGCCATTATGGTTGTAAATACTGTCAATTACTACAATAGAGATAATTGGACAGAGCTTCCAGCCATGGGATATGAAGCGGATGAAGGGACTAAAAGTCAAGTATTTTCAATTTCAGGAGATGATGGTGTAAAGCTATGGAACATGATTAATCCTGATAAAAAAACTGAGGTTAAACGAAATAGTAAGGAAGATTTCAAAGATAAATTGGATCAATACTATCCAATTGATATGGCCAGCTATAATTCTAATAAACCGAATGTAGGTGACGAAAAAGAAATTGACTTTAAGTTTGCACCTGACACAGACAAAGAATTGTATAAAGAAGATGTTATAGTTCCAGCAGGATCCACATCTTGGGGACCGAGAACAGATTTGCTTTTAAAACCTGATGTCTCAGCACCAGGTAAAAATATTAAATCCACTCTCAATGTCATTAATGGGAAATCAACTTATGGTTATATGTCAGGGACTAGTATGGCAACTCCAATCGTGGCAGCTTCTACTGTTTTGATTAGACCAAAGTTAAAGGAAATGCTTGAAAGACCTGTATTGAAAAATCTTAAGGGAGATGACAAAATAGACCTTACAAGTCTTACAAAAATAGCCCTACAAAATACTGCACGGCCTATGATGGATGCGACTTCTTGGAAAGAAAAAAGTCAATACTTTGCATCACCTAGACAACAGGGAGCAGGTCTAATTAATGTTGCCAATGCTTTGAGAAATGAGGTTGTAGCGACTTTCAAAAACACGGATTCTAAAGGTTTGGTAAACTCTTATGGTTCTATTTCTCTTAAAGAAATAAAAGGAGATAAAAAATACTTTACAATTAAGCTTCACAATACATCAAACAGACCTTTGACCTTTAAAGTTTCAGCATCTGCTATAACTACAGATGCTCTAACTGACAGACTAAAACTCGATGAAACATATAAAGACGAAAAATCTCCAGATGGGAAGCAAATTGTTCCAGAAATCCATCCAGAAAAAATCAAAGGAGCAAATATTACATTTGAGCATGACACTATTACCATAGGAGCAAATTCTAGCTTTGATTTAAATGCGGTTATAAATGTTGGAGAGGCTAAAAACAAAAATAAATTTGTAGAATCATTTATTCATTTTGAGTCAGTGGAAGAAATAGAAGCTCTAAACTCCAACGGGAAGAAAACAAATTTCCAACCTTCTTTATCGATGCCTCTAATGGGATTTGCTGGGAATTGGAACCACGAACCAATCCTTGATAAATGGGCTTGGGAAGAAGGATCAAAATCAAAAACAATGGAAGGTTATGATGATGATGGTAAACCAAAAATTCCAGGAACCTTAAATAAGGGAATTGGTGGAGAACATGGTATAGATAAATTTAATCCAGCAGGAGTTATACAAAATAGAAAAGATAAAAATACAACATCCCTAGATCAAAATCCAGAATTATTTGCTTTCAATAACGAAGGGATCAACGCACCATCATCAAGTGGTTCTAATATTGCTAAAATTTATCCTTTAGATTCAAATGGAAATCCTCAAGATGCTCAACTTGAGAGAGGATTAACACCTTCTCCACTTGTATTAAGAAGTGCAGAAGAAGGATTGATTTCAATAGTAAATACAAATAAAGAGGGAGAAAATCAAATCGACTTAAAAGTCATTTCGAGAGAACACTTTATTAAAGGAATTTTAAACTCTAAGAGAAATGATGCAAAGGGAATCAAATCTTCTAAGCTAAAAGTTTGGGGTGACTTGAAGTGGGATGGACTCATTTATAACCCTAGAGGTAGAGAAGAAAATGCACCTGAAAGTAAGGATAACCAAGATCCTGCTACTAGGATAAGAGGTCAATTTGAACCGATTGCGGAAGGTCAATATTTCTATAAATTTAAATATAGATTAACTAAAGATTATCCATGGCAGGTTTCCTATATTCCTGTAAAAATTGATAACACAGCTCCTAAGATTGTTTCAATTGATTTTTCAAATCCTGAAAAAATTAAGCTGATTACAAAGGATACTTATCACAAGGTAAAAGATCAGTATAAGAATGAAACGCTATTTGCGAGAGATCAAAAAGAACATCCTGAAAAATTTGACGAGATTGCAAACGAAGTTTGGTATGCTGGCGCCGCTCTGGTTAATGAAGACGGAGAGGTTGAGAAAAATCTTGAAGTAACTTATGCAGGTGAGGGTCAAGGAAGAAACAGAAAACTTGACAAAGATGGAAATACCATTTATGAAATTAATGGTGCGGGAGATTTAAGAGGAAAAATCATTGAAGTCATTGCACTAGATGGCTCTAGCAATTTCACAAAGATTCATAGAATTAAATTTGCTGATCATGCTGATGAAAAGGGGATGATTTCCTATTATCTAGTAGATCCTGATCAGGATTCATCTAAATACCAAAAGCTTGGCGAGATTGCCGAATCTAAATTTAAAAATTTAGAAAATAGAAAAGAGGATAGTCTTAAAAAAGATACAACTGAGGAAGAAAATCATCAAGACAATGAAGAGTCTATCGAAGAAAAATCTAGCTTGACTATTCATAAAACGATTTCAACAATTAGAGAGTTTGAAAGTAAAGACTTAAAGAAACTCATTAAAAAGAAATTTAGAGAAGTTGATGACTTTACAAGTGAAACTGGTAAGAGAACAGAGGAATACGATTATAAATACGATGATAAGGGAAATATCATTGCTTATGACGATGGTAGTGCCTTAGAATATGAAACTGAAAAACTTGACGAAATAAAATCAAAAATTTATGGTGTTCTAAGCCCGTCTAAAGATGGACACTTTGAAATTCTTGGAAAGATCAGTAATGTTTCTAAAAATGCCAAGGTATATTATGGAAATAATTATAAATCTATAGAAATCAAAACGACCAAGTATGATTCCCACTCAAAAACGATGACATTTGATTTATACGCTAATATTAATGATATTGTGGATGGATTAGCTTTTGCAGGAGATATGAGATTCTTTGTTAAAGATGATGATCAGATAAAAGCTGAAACTAAAATTAGAATGCCTGAAAAAAATAAGGAAACTAAAACAGAATATCCCTATGCATCAAGTTATGGGAATGTAATAGAATTAGGAGAAGGAGATCTTTCAAAAAACAAACCAAACAATTTAACTGAAATGGAATCTGGTAAAATCTATTCTGATTCAGAAAAACAACAATATCTGTTAAAGGATAACATCATTCTAAGAAAAGGCTATGCACTAAAAGTGACTACCTATAATCCTGGAAAAACGGATATGTTAGAAGGAAATGGAGTCTATAGCCAGGAAGATATAGCAAAAATACAAAAGGCCAATCCTAATCTAAGAGTCCTTTCAGAAAAAATAATTTATGCTGATAGTAGAAATGTTGAAGATGGAAGAAGTACTCAATCCGTATTAATGTCGGCTTTGGACGGCTTTAACATTGTAAAATATCAAGTGTTTACCTTTAAAATGAACGATAAAGGGGAGGCAATCGATAAAGATGGAAATCTTGTAACAGATTCTTCTAAACTTGTATTATTTGGTAAGGATGGTAAAGAGTACACTGGGGAGGATAAATCCAATGTAGAAGCTATAAAAGAAGATGGTTCTACGTTATTTATTGATGCAAAACCAGTAAATCTTTCAATGGACAAGAACTACTTTAATCCATCTAAATCTAATAAAATTTATGTACGAAATCCAGAATTTTATTTAAGAGGTAAGATTTCTGATAAGGGTGGTTTTAACTGGGAGTTGCGAGTGAATGAATCGGTTGTAGATAATTATTTAATCTACGGAGATTTACACATTGATAACACTAGAGATTTTAACATTAAGCTTAATGTTAAAGACGGTGACATCATGGACTGGGGAATGAAAGACTATAAAGCAAACGGATTTCCAGATAAGGTAACAGATATGGATGGAAATGTTTATCTTAAAACTGGCTATAGCG
Source organism: Streptococcus sp. Marseille-Q6504 (assembly GCF_965111625.1). Taxonomy (NCBI): domain Bacteria; kingdom Bacillati; phylum Bacillota; class Bacilli; order Lactobacillales; family Streptococcaceae; genus Streptococcus; species Streptococcus sp. Marseille-Q6504. The sequence continues at coordinate 37,909 of NZ_CBCOON010000006.1, read as the reverse complement.
ATTTGAATGCGAAAGCGGTTGGAGTACACTATCAATTTTTATATGATAATGTTAAACCAGAAGTAAACATTGATCCTAAGGGAAATACTAGTATTGAATATGCTGACGGAAAATCTGTTGTCTTTAACATCAATGATAAAAGAAATAATGGATTCGATGGTGAGATTCAAGACAAACATATTTATGTAAATGGAAAAGAATATAAATCATTTGATGATATTAAACAACTAACAGATAAGACACTAAACATTAAGATTGTTGTAAAAGATTTCGCAAGAAATACGACCGTAAAAGAATTCATTTTAAACAAGGATACGGGAGAGGTAAGCGAATTAAAACCTCATACGGTGACTGTGACCATTCAAAATGGAAAAGAAATGAGTTCTAAGATAGTGTCGGAAGAAGATTTCATTTTACCTGTCTATGAGGGTGAATTAGAAAAAGGATATCAATTTGATGGCTGGGAAATTTCTGGTTTCGAAGGTAAAAAAGATGCTGGTTATGTTATTAATGTGTCAAAAGATACCCTTATAAAACCTGTATTCAAGAAAATAGAGGAGAAAAAGGAGGAGGAAAATAAACCTACTTTTGATGTATCGAAAAAGAAAGAAAAAACACAACCTGATTCAACTAATGATGTCAACAGTATTGTTTCTGGTAAAAATGATAAAAACTTTGAAAATAAGAAGGAAGTTTATCTTAATGAACAAGAGAGCATAGCTAATAAACATACCGATATCGATAGTAAATCAACTACTAACAATTCTGATAGGTTGCCAAAAACTGGAACAGTTAGAGCAGTTCTTACACCATTCATTGCTGGAATATTGTTTATAGTAGGATCACTCCTTGGATTGAAGAAAAAAGATCAAGATTAGGACAAAAGCTATAGATAAAAAATTGGTTTATGTACTGAGATTAGCTAGTGTGATAATGAAACAGTTTTGTGAAAATAGTCATTTTTAACTCAATTAGTTAGTTTGCTTTGATATTGATACCCTTTTTGGATTTATGAATGGACTTAGTTTAGGTAAGTAATGAATTGATTGAAAGGGTTAGTCTTGACAATATTGGTCATATTGATTAGAAAATAGAGTCTATCAAAATTTAAAGGTTAATAGAGGTGATGAGACAATTTCAAGGAATTAAGTAGCGTTTGGTTACTTAATTCCTTTTTCTTTTATAAAATTCTGACCACATAGTCTATCATGACTACCAGATAGGCAAAACCTATTGTTTGCTTTTTTTATTTCTGTTATAGTAGTAATTGTCAAGGGGGGATTAAACTTCCTAACAAAATAGAAAATGAGGTTATATCATGAAAAAAGTAGTAGGTATCGGATTTTTAGTCGTTGCAGCAGCAGTTTTGTATTTTGGTTTAGTTGGATGGCCAAGTTTGGATGTTAACATCTGGGCACTCTTTCCAGTAGGTCTATTTCTATTCTTTACTCTTGAGAATCTAGTGAAAAAAGATTATAAAGCTAGTCTCATGTGCTTGATTATTGCTTTTATTATTGCAAATGCTATTCTTGATATTTTGCCACTTTCAAGTGGGTTGGTAATCGGTGCTGGTGTTCTGGCTTGTGTGGGGATTGGATTTCTATTTCCTGACGCTAATAAGAAAGAAGCATAATACAAAAAAGCCTCGAGATTCCTCGAGGCTTTTTCTTTATTTGCCTGCGTAATATTTTTGAATACCTTTGACAATACCTGCCACCAATCTATTTTGGTAAGCATCACTACGAATTTGTTGGTTTTCGTTGAAATTGTCCATATAACCAAGCTCTAGGAGAACTGCTGGTTTATCTGTTTCTCGAAGAACAGCAAAGCTACTTTGGAGGAGGCCAGCATCCTTAGCACCTGTTTCAGCTAGAAGAGAAGAGTGGATATCAGCGGCAAGGCGATTGCTTTCACTGATTCGGTCAGGATTATTATGCCAGTATTTATTGATCCTAGAAGGATATCTAGAGTCTGCTTCATAAGAATAAGTTTGAATCCCGGCTCTATTTGAAGCTGGATTTCCACTAGCATTGAAGTGAATACTTATGAAGATATCTGAGTTAGTATTATTGACCATTTTTGAACGTTCAGTAATAAAGTCAACATAGACATCACTATCTCTCGAAGAAAGAACAGTATAACCAAGATCTTCTAGCTCTTTGCGTAGTTTTTGATAAACTTGCAAGGTGAGGTCTTTTTCATTAGTGTTGTAATAAACAGCACCAGGATCTTTACCGCCATGTCCTGGATCTAAGAAAACAGTCTTCGTATATTTTCCTTTTTCAAATCCACGACTGACAGGAATTTCGCCAATCCATTTTCCGTTGCTTTGGAACTGATGACCCTTCCCATCGATTTTACGAGTTCCTGTGACATAGATACCATTTTCATCCACATAGTAACGGGCATTGTAGTAGCTGTCATCAATCCATTCACTCTTAGCCATGTAACCACCTGACTTGAGGTAGTAGGAGCCAATCCATTCACGCGCAGCATAAGTACCACTAGATTTCAAGTAGAACCAACTATTATAGCCTTTATCGAAAATCCACTCTTTCTCAGCCATAACTCCGTTAGCTTTTAGGTAGTAGCTCCCTTGCCATTGGTTGTTTGCCATGCTGGCATCTTTGTTAAAGTAGTACCATGAACCAGAGATTTTTTCCCATTTTTGTTGTGCTGCTTTACCAGAGCTTAGAGCGTAATATGACTTACCATCATGTTTTACCCAGGAATTTTCAGCCATGGCACCACTGTTAGAAAAGAGATAACCATTGAAAATAGTGTTGCTGAGCATGATACCGTCTTTATCAAAGTAGTACCAAACTCCACCAACCTTTTTCCAATCCTTTTTAACAATTCTTCCAGATGGATTTGCATAATACCATTTATCTTTGATTTTACCCCAGCCGCTATCAACCATAGCACCGCTACTAGTCAAGATGTACCCATCATAGATTGTATCGCTGAGCATGATACCATCCTTATTAAAGTAGTACCATTTTCCATTAATTTTTTTCCAATTAACAGCAGGTTTATGAGCTTCATAGAAGCGCCAGATATTTCCTTCAAATACCCAACCTTCTTTTTTGACTTCTGGAGCTTTTATCTCTTCTTTTTTGTCTGAACTTGTACTTGGAGTTGTAGTAGATGTTGTAGGCAGGCTTGAACTTGTTTCAGTAGAAGGAGCAGTTTCCTTGGTTGAAGGGGTGCTCTTTTTTTCTTTTTCTGTAGTTGTAGTTTCTTGTGTCGTTTCTGCTGTAGTAGTTTGAAGGTGTTTTTCTTCAGCTAAAGCTGGGTTTGTTGCGAATCCTAGAAAAGTAAGCGTGATGGCACTTGCCAAGAGCGTTTTTTTCACTTGTTTAATCTCCTATTTATTTTTTAATAATCTCGTTTTTAAATGTCATTAGAAAAGCACCTCAAGTGGAAGAACTAGTCGCCAACTGTTGAGGTGCTGGCATGGTTTGTTTTTATTTCATCATAAAGATTTGAACAATCATGATGATGTAGATGAGCAAGGTGAGTAGGAATCCAGCTCTCCAAAAGAATTTCAGGAATTTTGGATAATAAAAACTACGTTTTTTGCTCAGGAAGAAAAAGGCTAGAATGATTGCCAACAAAGATAAGGCTGCCCCCAAAATGGGAAGTTGATTGTGTGTAAAAACCTTTGCACTGATCAAATAGTATTCAAAAATCAGAAAAGGAAAAGCCAAATCTGCAAAGTTAATTCCCTTTTTCTTTAACTTAAAAAATCTACTTAGGATAATAGCCAAAGTCAAGGTTAGTACTAAAAGCAAGACGGAAGCGAGTTTCATTAAAATCATAACAATATTGTATCATAAAATTTGAATAAAAGGAAAGCATATTCCTTGATTTAACAGTGTTTTTCTAAAAATCTTTGTTTAGAAACTGATTTTTTATACTTTATACAAATTCAGTGTATGTTTGATACAAAAAAAGGTAATAGTTTGAGTCTTCAATATAAATCTTTTTTATGGTGACCATAGAAAATATATATTAGTCAGAAAGCAAGAATAGTAGTAGAATGAGTAGCAAATAAAACAAAGGAGTTTCTTATGAAATTAGTTACTTTATGGTCAAAACTCTCACTAGGTATTCAATTATTGGTGGCTTTGGTCTTGGGTGTTATCGCTGCCCTTATCTGGCCACAATTTGCAGGTTTTTATCAATTTTTAGGTCAAGCCTTTATTAAATTGATCAATATGGTTATCATTCCGCTAATCTTCCCAACCATCGTTGTTGCAGTAGCTGGAGTTATCGGAAAAAAATCTTTCGGAAAAATCTTGACCAAGAGCTTGGTTTACTTTTTTGCCGTAACAACTGCCATTACTCTTTTGTTTGTATTTGCTAGTTACTATTTAGGCTTTGGTCAAGGAGTGAATATCGGTCAAACTGGTGGAAACCTTGATGGGATTGCTAACAATGTCAAGTTCAGCGAATTTTTGCTTGGTTTCATTCCATCAAATATCGTTAAATCTCTTTCAGATGGCGCTCTATTGCCAATTATCGTTTTTGCAATCTTTCTTGGTTACGGAATTGGGAATCTTAAGTCTGATAAATCTCAGAAGATTATCGAAGGTTTCCAAATCTGGATTGAAGCCATTTACAAGATTGTTGCAGTAATTATCAAACTATCACCGATTGGTATTTTTGGATTTATCGCCAAAGACGTTGCAACTACTGGTGTTGACAAGTTGATTGGTCTTGGTCAGTTTGTCATTGGAACTTATCTGGCTTATGCTGTTTTGGTTCTCCTTATTTTTCCTTTGATTGCTTTCTTCTTTAAAGTGCCGTATTTATCAGCCTTTCGTGAAAATTGGAGTCTCTTGACTCTGGCTTTTGTTACTGGAAGTTCTAGTGTGGTCTTGCCATCACTACTTAAAGATTTGAAAAAACAGGGGCATGACGAGCATACAATTGATTTAGTTGTTCCTTTAGGATATACTTTTAACTTAGAAGGAGCAGCAGTTTATTTCTCAGTAGCGACAATTTTTATCGCCCACGCCTATGGTATTCAATTTTCTTTATCAAGTCTCTTGTTTACTGTTTTATTGTTGACCTTGATTGGAAAAACTGCAGCAACCGTACCATCAGGAGCTATCGTAGTTTTATTAGCTGCAGCACCTCAATTGGGCTTGCCAGTTGAAGGAGTGGCCTTGATTTTTGCAGTTGATTTCTTTGTCAATGCAGGCCGTACCATGATCAATGTTTTGGGTCAAATCTTAACAGTCAGCGTTATTGAAAAAACAGAAGGATATATTTTAGAGGAAGAAAAGGAAAGCCAATTATCAGTCAGCTTTTCTTAAGGAGATATAAATAATGAGTGAAGCAAAAGTTTATGTGATTCATGAGAATCTAGAATGGACTCAACATTTAGTGAAATGGTTGGAAGAATTAGAAGTCCCTTATGAACTATGGGATTTGTCTAGTGGGATTTTAGATTTGCAAAGCCCACCGCCGCAAGGTATCTTTTACAATCGTATGTCTGCCTCTTCACACACAAGAGGACATCGTTATGCGCCAGAATTTACAGAGCAAGTGATTACTTGGTTAGAAGCACACGGACGCAAAGTTGTGAATGGTACCGGTGCTATCAACCTTGAAATTAGTAAAATCAAACAATATTTGAAGTTAAACGAATCTGGTATCGAGACTCCTGCAACAGTTGCGGTTTTAGGGCAAGAGAATATTATTGAAGCAGCAAGAAAATTAAACATTTATCCTTTGATTACCAAGCACAATCGTGCAGGTAAGGGATTAGGCGTTCAACTCTTCCAAAATGAAGAGGAACTGGCAGCTTACGTCAATAGTCCCCTCTTTGAACCATCAGTGGACGGGATTACCTTGTTACAAGCTTACATCAAGCCAAGTGATGGACGTATCCGCCGTTCAGAGTTCATCAATCAGAAGTTTCTCTATACTGTTTCGATTGATTCTTCAGATGGATTCCAACTGTGTCCAGCAGATGGTTGCCAAATCGGCAAGAGACCAGAGCAACTAGAAACGTCTGAAAAATTCCAGATTACAGAACCTCTACCAGATGACCGGAGAGAAGCTTATGAGAATTTCTTGAAAAATGCTCAGATTGAAGTTGCGGCGATTGAATGGGTTCAATCAGAGAGTGGAGACATTTATGTCTATGATGTAAATACCAACACCAACTACAATCCTACCGCAGAAAAAAATGGCAATATTTTTGCTCACCAACATTTGGCTCAGTATCTAAAAACAGAATTGCAAGCCCTGACTAGTGGACAATAAAGTAGGAAATTCAAAAATCCCCCAGTATCAAATGACTGGGGGATTGATTTGTTTATACTCTTCGAAAATCTCTTCAAACCACGTCAGCTTCCATCTGCAACCTCAAAATAGTATTTTGAGCTGCCTTCGTCAGTTCTATCCACAACCCCAAAACGGTGTTTTGAGCAACCTGCGGCTCGCTTCTTAGTTTGCTCTTTGATTTTCATTGAGTATTAATCGATAAAAAATTATTGATTTGCTTTAAAGTCTGGGTCTTTTAGGCTTTGAACACTGGCATTGATGACAGCACCGATAATTAATATCTTGGCAATGATAATGAACCAGAACATCATCACAACAACGACGATAGAACTGAAAAATCTGACGTCAACGAGATAATTGACATAATTGTTGAAATAGGCTGCAAAGATGTTTAATAAAGCAATCGTCGTAACTAGTACAAAGAGACTTCCAGGTATGACGTATCGAATCTTACTTACTTTAACATTTGGTAGGAAATAATAGAGCATAATCACGGTAGCAAAAAGAAAGGCATAGATCAGCGGTCCTGTAAAATCCTGTAGATAAGAAAATAGAGCACTCTCGGATTTCCAGTAGTTTTTAAGCAGGTCCAATAACATATGGCCGAACATACTGAGGAATAAGGCAAGGGCAAAGAGAATTTGAAGGCCAAAGCTAACCAAGAGACTCATCAGCTGGTGTGAGATAATTCCTCTATTTTTTGCAACTCCATAGGCTTTATTAAAGGCCTTCTGAAGAAAATCCATGGATTTGGAAAATGTCCAAAGAGCTGATAAGATAGCAAAACTCAGTAAGCCAGTTGATGGCTGAGTCAGAACTTCTCTGGCAATCTTCGCGACTACTTCATAGATAGTATCTGGTAAAAATTCCTTGATTGTTAATAGAAAGTTTGAGACGGGAATTTGAAAGTAGGGTAAGATATTGACCACTATCATGAGTAAAGGGAAGATTGAAATCAACCAATAGTAGGCAACAGCAACGCTAGTTAACTCACTATCGGAGGCTTGATAGTAGTGCAAAAAAGCTTTTAATAAGGGTCTATCAGTCAGCTGTTTCCACAACTTTTTCATGTTACAATCCTCCAGTTTTTCTCTTGTTTTCTATAGACTTTAATTTCTTCGAACTAATTCCATCATATCATAAGGTAAGGTATTAGCAGATTCTTTTAAGGAATAGGTTTCTAAATTATTGACATTTTGGCGTAGCTTTTTGGCATATTGAGCTGAGATGAGTTTTTGAGCTTCGTATTCAAAGATACACTTACGCTCAAGGTAGTATCCTCTAAGCATTTCATCGATGTTATTGGGTTTGATACGATTGATAACCCGTTCCACAAAGGCACCACTCGTAATATGACTGGTTTCGCGAAGACGAGATTCCTGCATGAAGCTGATTAAAGAACTCTTATAAATCCCTTTGAGGTTTTCCAAACTCTCGATGATAATTTCAGTGTTGGCTAGGTAGAGTTCCGCAATCTGGTCATAATCAATGGCAAGAAGTCGCTGTTTTTCCTTGTCTTTCCATGAACGGAATGTTTTCCCAAATGTGAGCAATTCATGAAGTAGAAAACGAAGAATGCGTATGGAGACAAGGAAGTAGTAGGTTAGTCGAGAAGCAAAGTTTCGCTTAATATTTTTCTCCATGCTTTTCAAGTAGCGTTGGTAGACACGATAAGCACGATCTCCAATCTTTCCTTCTTCATAGGCTTGTTCCAAACCATCGCTTTCAACACTGAGAATCAAGAGTTTAAGAGCTTCCCAGTCCTCTTGAATTTCTTTGTTTTCTTGACTAAGAATAAGATTCTCAATACGTCCATGATAATTGTCAATAGCCGCATAGAGTGGAACCTTGTTTTTTGTGTTCTCTAAATCCTTCTCCAACTCCATGGCGACATCATTTAAAATAGCGATGTGCATGAGCTGATCCTTAGACGGTTCTTTCTCTTCAGAAAGGTGTGGGAGTACTAGTAATCCCGTCAGGAAACTTACCAGAGTTACACCGGCTACGAGGAAGAGAAGAAGAGGGTATTCTTGTTCCAGATTAGACGGTATCAAAAGGATAGTGGCAATGGATACAGTTCCCTTCACACCAGAAAAGGTAAGGAGAAGCATGTCTTTGACATATTTGTCTAAACTTTTATGAAGCTTCTTAATCCGAAATGCGTAAAATCCATAGATCATGACAAAGCGGATAGCAAAAAGCAGGAAGGTCAAGAGAAAAACACTGAGTAAGAGAAGTACTTTGTTGTAAAATGCACTCTTAAGAATTGGTTCCGCGATCATTTCCAGTTCCATCCCAAGAATGACAAAGACTGAACCATTGAGCATAAAGGTTACAGTCTGCCAAACGGTCTCAGTGACAGTGTCAACTTGAGCTTCAAGTAGATTTATTTTTTTAAAACGACTAGCTTTTAAAATACCAGCGACAACGACTGCAATAATTCCAGAAACATGAATTCCTTCAGCAATGAAGAATGTTAGAAGTGGTAAACTAAGTTCCAATAAGAGCTCACTTGCGATATCTGTTGCACGGACGCTGAGTAGAAAGGTATGAAGGAAGCGATTGATTAGGGCTGTTATAAAGCCGACTGCAAAACCTCCAATGATGGAAATGATCAATGAAGTTCCGGCTTGGGTGAGCGAAAATGTTCCTGTTGTCCAAGCGATGAGAGCCATACGAAAGGCTACTAGTCCAGAAGCATCATTCAGAAGACCTTCTCCTTTTAGGATATTAGAGACCCGTTTTGGGAAGGAAAAGCGTTGAGAAAGGGATGCGAAGGCGACTAGGTCTGTTGGCCCTAAGGCGGCACCAACTGCTACACAGGCGGCTAATGGTAGGCTAGCCCAAAGGACATGAGCGACTCCCCCCATGCTCAGCGCTGATATAAAGATAACTGGGAAAATCAAGTAGAGGACAATCCGCCAGTGTTTTAGGATAGAAGTAATGTCTGCTTCTTGAGCCTCTCGGAATAGTAGCGGGCCAATGACTAAAGCTAGGAATAACTCAGTATCCAAATGATATTGGTTGTTGGGTAAGCAAAGCCCAATTCCAATCCCTAACAAAATTTGAATCAGAGGCATGGGTAAAAAGGGCAGAAGCTTATTGGTCGTACTAGAGACAATAAGAACTAGTAAAAATACCAAGAGATAAAAAAGTAAATTCATTTTCCACCTCCCTATTTTTGTTTACGACAATTTTCAAAAAGTTCCTTTTGTTCTTGGATTTTTTGATCAATCTTTGAGCAGTCCTTATGCTCGATTTTCTTCTGACAACGCTCCATTTCAAGTGAAATCATTTTCTTCTTGATTTTCAGCATTTTTTTACTCATATGTGCTTCATCCAAAATACCAACTGCACGTTCATGTTGGGTCGACTCGACAAAGTTGTGACGAAGAGCTTCGATTTTATCTTTTAGGTATTGTTTATCCATGTCGATACCTTTCTAATTTCTCAATCATAACTAAAAATGGTGGATTGTTGATTTGGTTGAGGGTGCGATAGATAGTTGCAGTATATTCTTGTTGCGGTAACTGACTAACATAATCCATAACTGCATCCCGTTCTATATCTCCGCCTTCATGCCCGTAATAAATCATGATGGCTATTCGTCCGCCTTTAACGAGCATCTGACAGAGTTTTTCAAGTGCCTCAATGGTCGTGTGAGGTTTAGTAATGATAGACTTATCGGCAGTAGGAAGATAACCTAGATTAAAGATGGCTGCTTTCACCTCAGTTACAAACTGATCTACGGTTTCATGACCTTGTAGAAGTAACTCGACATTGGTCAAACCGGATTCTTGTAGACGTTGACTAGTTTTTTCAAGAGCTTGTTCTTGTATATCAAAAGCGTAGACCTGTTTAGCTAATTTGGCAAGGAAAAGTGTATCATGTCCATTTCCCATTGTTGCATCTACAACAACATCATCTTTTGTGATGACTTGGGCAAGAAAATCATGCGCCATTTCAAGTGGTTTTTTCATTCATAAACTCCTGTTTTACAGCCTTGCATCCTTGGATACTACCCCGACGTCTCATTTCAGCTTCTATGCTATTTAGAACTTCCCATTTATTGAGACTCCACATAGGACCAATCAGCATATCTCTAGGCGCATCACCCGTAATCCTATGGATGACTATATGTTTGGGAATAATTTCAAGTTGGTCACAGATAACTTTCACATAGTCATCTTGACTCATAAGCTGCAGTCTACCCTCGTGATAATCACGTTGCATCCGAGTATTTGTCATAAGGTGAAGTAGGTGAAGTTTAATCCCTTGAATATCATTATCAGTCACACAACGACGAACATTTTCCACCATCATGTCATGAGTTTCACCTGGCAAACCATTAATTAAATGGGCTACAATCTCAATCTTTGGATATTTTCTCAAGCGCTTAACCGTTTCCACGTAGAGTTCATAGGAGTGGGCACGGTTAATCAATTCAGAAGTTTCCTCATAGGTTGTTTGTAAACCTAACTCTACAGTAACATGCATTCGTTCTGATAGTTCTGCCAAGTATTCGATAGTCTCATCAGGCAGGCAATCTGGTCGTGTACCAATATTGATTCCAACAACACCGGGTTCATTAATAGCTTGTTCATAGCGTTCACGAATCACTTCGAGCTTTTCATGAGTATTAGTAAAGTTTTGGAAATAGACTAGATATTTTTTTACATCTGGCCATTTGCGGTGCATAAAGTCAATTTCTTTATAAAATTGCTCACGAATAGGAGCATCAGGCGCAACAATAGCATCACCAGATCCAGAAACCGTACAGAAAGTACAACCTCCATGAGCTACTGTACCATCACGATTGGGACAATCAAATCCGGCATCGATAGGAACTTTGAAAGTTTTTTCTCCGAATAAATTTCGATAATAATCATTCAAGGTATTATAGGATTTCATAGCTAACATTATATCAGAAAACCCCAGTAAACTCAAAGTTAGTAAACAATTGAAGAGAAGTAAGAAATTTTTAAAATGAAAAAATTTTATATAAATCCTTTACAAAAAAAATTAAAGTGGTATAATAGAGGTGTTAATGGTGCAAACGTTTTCGTAAATCGTTTGCATTAAAATAAAAATAAGGAGATTTGAATGATGAAAGATACATTCAAAAATGTTTTGTCTTTCGAGTTTTGGCAAAAATTCGGTAAGGCTCTAATGGTGGTTATCGCTGTTATGCCAGCGGCTGGTTTGATGATTTCAATCGGTAAGACGCTTGCAATGATTAATCCTAACTTTGCCCCACTTGTTATTACAGGTGGAATTCTTGAGCAAATCGGTTGGGGAGTTATCGTTAACCTTCACATTTTATTTGCTCTAGCTATCGGAGGAAGCTGGGCTAAAGAACGTGCAGGTGGTGCTTTTGCAGCAGGACTTGCCTTTATCTTGATCAACCGTATCACTGGTGCTATCTTTAGTGTTAGTGGTGATATGTTGAAAGATCCTAATGCAATGGTTTCAACAATCTTTGGTAACTCTATCAAAGTTTCTGATTACTTTATCAGCGTGTTTGAAGCTCCAGCGCTTAACATGGGTGTCTTCGTAGGGATTATTTCTGGTTTTATTGGGGCGACTGCCTTTAACAAATACTACAATTTCCGTAAGCTTCCTGATGCACTTTCATTCTTTAACGGAAAACGTTTTGTACCGTTTGTAGTTATTCTTCGTTCAGTAATTGCGGCAATCTTGCTTTCAATTTTCTGGCCACTTGTTCAAACAGGTATTAATAGCTTTGGTATCTGGATCGCTAACTCTCAAGAAACAGCTCCAGTTCTAGCACCATTCTTGTATGGTACTTTGGAACGCTTACTCTTGCCATTTGGACTTCACCACATGTTGACTATCCCAATGAACTATACAGCTCTTGGTGGTACTTATGATGTCATGACTGGTGCGGCAAAAGGTACTCAAGTATTTGGTCAAGATCCACTTTGGCTTGCATGGGTAACTGACCTTGTAAACCTTAAAGGTACTGACGCAGCTCAATACCAACACTTGTTAGATACAGTACATCCAGCTCGTTTCAAAGTTGGACAAATGATTGGTTCATTTGGTATCTTGATGGGTGTAATTGTGGCTATCTACCGTAACGTTGATCCAGATAAGAAACACCAATACAAAGGTATGATGATTGCAACAGCTCTTGCAACATTCTTGACAGGGGTAACTGAACCAATTGAGTACATGTTCATGTTCATCGCAACACCTCTTTACCTTGTTTACGCTCTTGTTCAAGGTGCTGCCTTTGCAATGGCTGATATTGTGAACCTTCGTGTACACTCATTCGGTTCAATCGAATTCTTGACTCGTACTCCGCTAGCTATCAACGCTGGTATTGGTATGGATATTGTTAACTTTATCTGGGTGACAGTACTCTTTGGATTTATCATGTACTTCATCGCTAACTTCATGATTAAGAAATTCAACTATGCAACTCCAGGACGTAACGGTAACTATGAAAATGCAGATGGTTCTTCTGAATCTTCAGCTGCCGGTGAAACTAAAGTTGCAGAAGCTTCTCAAGCAGTTAACATCATCAACCTTCTCGGTGGACGTGCGAACATTGTTGATGTCGACGCATGTATGACTCGTCTTCGCGTTACTGTAAAAGATGCAGAAAAAGTTGGAACAGAAGAACAATGGAAAGCTGAAGGAGCTATGGGACTTGTCATGAAAGGACAAGGTGTCCAAGCTATCTACGGACCTAAAGCTGACGTTTTGAAATCAGATATCCAAGATATTCTTGATTCTGGAGAAGTTATTCCTGAAACTCTTCCAAGTCAAATGGCAGCAGCTCAAAAAGATACTGTTGTCTACAAAGGTGTAACTGAAGAAGTTTATTCAGTTGCTGACGGTCAAGTCATTGAATTGGAACAAGTTAAGGATCCAGTCTTTTCACAAAAAATGATGGGTGATGGATTTGCAGTAGAACCAGCAAACGGAAACATTGTATCTCCAGTTTCTGGTACTGTATCAAGCGTCTTCCCAACTAAACATGCTCTTGGTCTTGTAACTGAAGCAGGTCTTGAAGTTCTTGTTCACATTGGTCTTGATACTGTAAGTCTTGAAGGAAAACCATTTGAAGTGGTGGTTTCAGAAGGTCAAACAGTAGCTGCTGGTGATCTCTTGGTCAAAGCTGACCTCGGAGCTATTCAGGCTGCTGAGCGTGAAACTACAACTGTAGTAGTCTTTACAAATGGAGATGCCATCAAGTCAGTTAAATTAGAAAAAACCGGTTCTCTTGCAGCTAAAACAGCAGTTGCAAAAGTAGAATTGTAATACACTAAGGGGTTGGAAGCTGTTTTCCAACCTCTTGTTTATAGGAGAAAAACATGAAGTTTTTAACACTCAATACTCATAGTTGGATGGAAAAAAATCCTGAAGAAAAATTTCAGCTCTTGTTTCAAGATATACTTGAAAACAGTTATGATTTGATTTGTTTTCAAGAAATCAACCAAGAAATTACATCAACTCAAGTAGAGTCTGGACCACTTTACAATCCGTTACCTTCAGCAGAACCCATTCACCAAGACCACTATGTTCGTCTTTTGGTAGAGAAGTTGTCTGAAAAAGGACTGGACTATTATTGGACATGGGCTTATAATCATATCGGATATGACCGTTATCATGAGGGAGTTTCAATTCTATCTAAAACACCTATTGAGGCGCGTGAGATTTTGGTTTCAGATGTAGATGATCCAACTGATTATCACACTCGTCGAGTTGCACTAGTAGAAACAGTAGTAGAAGGTAAAGAGCTTGCAGTTGCGAGTGTGCATCTCTCTTGGTGGGATAAAGGATTCCAAGAGGAATGGGCAAGATTTGAAGCAGTTCTAAAAGAGTTGAATAAACCTCTATTACTAGCAGGAGATTTCAACAACCCTGCAGGTCAGGAAGGATATCAAGCTATCCTAACTAGTCCGCTAGGCTTACAGGATGCCTATGAAGTTGCAAAAGAGAGAAGTGGAAGCTACACTGTTCCTCCAGAAATTGATGGTTGGAAGGGAAATACAGAACCTCTTCGAATTGATTACGTCTTTACGACAAAAGATCTTCAGGTAGAAAAGTTACAGGTAGTTTTTGATGGCCAAGCAAGTCCGCAGGTCAGTGATCACTACGGTCTTCAAGCAGAACTTTCTTGGAAGAACTAACAAAGAATTTTACTAAAATAAAACGAGTCCCCCTTCGGATATGCGAAGGGGGTTCCTTATTCAAGGGGTTAATATAGTTAAAGTTTTTAGTTGAATAACTTGTAAAATGAAATAAAATCCTTTAAAATAAAATGTGTTGGAGGAATTTATGAATGTAAATCAAATTGTGCGTATGATCCCGACGCTAAAGATAAATAATAGAAGATTAAATGAATTGTTTTATATCCAAACCTTGGGTATGAAACCCTTGCTTGAAGAGTCGGCTTTCTTATCGCTAGGAGACCAGTCAGGCATTGAAAAATTGGTTTTAGAAGAATCACCAAGTATGAGAAGCCGTAAGGTTGAAGGGATCAAAAAATTAGCTAGATTGATTGTAAAAGTAGCGAATCCATCCGAGGTTGAAGCACTGCTAGCTAGAATGGAAAAACTTCCTCAACTCTATAAAGGAAATAAGGGATATGCTTTTGAAATCCTTTCACCAGAAGGGGATCTTGTCCTAATCCATGCGGAAGATGACATCAAAGATTTGAGAAAGTTTGATGAAACTGTTACTTTCACAAAAGATGAGAAAGTGCAATATTTGACAGCATTTGATATTTCAGCAGAAATTAACTTGCCTGCTGAAACGGCGAGCCTGCTTGAAAAAGAGGAAATCGAAACTAGCATAACTTTTAAACAAGCCCAAGGTAGTGATTTGCTTGTTGAAAATAATGTAACTTGGGATTTGTCTATGTTGAAATTCCAAGTAAAAGAACTTGAATTGGCTAGTCTGCGTCAACGTTTTGAAACTGCAGGTTACTTTATTCCTAAGTCTGAGAAGTTTTTCCTAACCAAGGATGCCAACAATATCGAATTGTGGTTTGAGGAAGTATGAAACAAGAAATCATTCAAAAAATAGAGCAACAAATTGAGGCAGGGATTTATCCTGGTGCCTCTTTTGCGTATTATCGGGATGGTGAATGGTCTGATTGCTACCTCGGAGAAGCAAATCCAGAAATTGGAGAGCAGACTTGTCAAGGTTTAGTCTATGATTTGGCAAGTGTGAGCAAAGTCGTCGGAGTTGGAACTGTCTTAACTTTTTTGTGGCATCAAGGGGAATTAGATATAGAAAAGTCAGTGACAGAATTTTTACCTGACTCTGATTATCTAGATATCACCATTCGTCAACTCCTCACACATTCTACGGACTTGGACCCGTTTATTATCAATAGAGACCAGTTGAGTGCAGAAGAATTAAAAGAAGCCATGTTTCATTTGAATCGACGAGAGAAGAGGGCTTTTCTATACTCGGATGTGCACTTTCTCTTACTCGGTTTTCTCCTAGAGAACTACTTTGAGAAAGACTTAGACCAGATTTTACAAGAGCAAATTTTCGATCCATGGAAGATGAAGGAAACTCAGTTTGGACCAGTTAGCAGTGCTGTTCCTACTGTTCGGGGACAGAAAGCAGGAGTGGTGCATGATCCTAAGGCACGTTTACTAGGTAAACATGCTGGAAGTGCAGGCTTGTTTTCAACTGTGAAGGATTTAAAAATCTTCCTTGAGCATTATTTACAGGATGATTTTGCTGACGGATTAAGCCAGAATTTTTCAGATTTGAGTGATAAGGAACGATCCTTGGCCTGGAATCTTGAAGGTGATTGGCTAGACCATACAGGCTATACTGGAACCTTTATCATGTGGAATCGTAAGAAGCAGGAAGCTGCGATTTTCTTGTCCAATAGAACCTACGAAAAAGACCAGCGCGCGCAGTGGATCATAGACCGTAATCAGGTCATGGACCTAATTCGTGAAGCAGACTAGGGAGGAAGTATGACAAAAACTCTTAAAGGAACTCTTTTTACAGTGATTGCTGGTATTGCTTGGGGATTGTCTGGGACCAGTGGTCAGTACCTAATGGTTCATGGGATATCGGCTCTAGTCCTAACCAATATTCGTTTAATTGTTGCAGGTTTGCTCTTAGTTCTCTTGTCCTATATAAAGTCTAAGGAACAATTTTTGGCTTTTCTAAAAGATAAATCAAGTCTGTTTTCTCTCTTACTATTTTCTTTATTTGGCCTCTTTCTGAATCAATTGGCTTATTTATCGGCTATTCAGGAGACAAATGCAGGTACAGCTACAGTGCTTCAGTATGTCTGTCCTGTTGGAATCTTGGCTTACACATGTATAAAGGATAAGGTAGCACCTACTATAGCCGAAATCCTTTCTATGATTTTAGCAATAGGTGGAACCTTTTTAATTGCGACTCACGGTCAAATGGATCAGCTCTCTATGACACCAGCAGGTCTCTTTTGGGGCTTGTTCTCTGCTTTAACCTATGCTCTTTATATCATTTTACCCATTAAGCTCATTCAAAAATGGGGGGGCATTCTGGTTATTGGTGTCGGTATGACCATTTCAGGTTTTGTAGCAGTGCCATTTACTGGGATTATCGGTGCTAGTCTACTTATGTCTTTTGATATTTTCTTAGCATTTGCTGGAATTATTCTCATAGGGACTGTTTTTGCCTACACGGCCTTTCTTAAGGGGGCAAGTCTGGTTGGGCCAGTCAAATCTAGTCTCTTGGCCTCTATTGAACCAATCTCTGCTGTATTTTTTGCTTTCATAATTATGGGAGATATCTTTTATCCTGTAGATTTTCTTGGTATGGCAATGATTTTATTGGCTGTGACTATTATTTCTTTAAAGGATTTAATGCTAGAAAAGAAACACAAGTCCATTTAAGAACAGAACAACCTTATAAAGAGGTTGTCTTTTTATGCTCTAGTATCAATTTAATTAATTTTAAGATTGAAAGTTTATAATAAAGGTACAAAAATAAGCTAAACGGAGGAAATATGAATTTTATACAAAGTATTCATCCTGCTAAACCTTTAAGATACTTAAAATGGTTCGACATCTTAATCATCACTGTTTTAATGTTTGGAGAGTTTATCATCCGTTCTACTCAACAATTTATGGAGAGTCTATCACCTTCAACTCTTGCTAGTGTTGCGGAAACTACAACAAATGTAGCAAGTGATGGGGCAGCTTATTCTAGTAATTTTACTTTTCAATTGATGATGTTAGGGATTACTTTCCTTTATCTCTTGATTCGAAATTATGATTTTAAACAACTTCCTATACGCTTTTCCTGGTCTGTTTTCATCTGGGTTCCCCTTATCTTTGCTATTGTTGGTATTTTTGGTGATATTGTAACAACCCTTAGTGGTGAGTACAATTATTTTAATCCTCAGTTGATTCCTTTTATAGACCCAATGGAAATCATTAGAAAATTCATGTCCTTAACGCCAATGGCTATTGGCTATGCGCTTTTAAATGGTTTTTACGAAGAATTTTTCTTCTTGGGATTACTGACTTCAGTAAAAGAAAAGCATCAGTGGCTGGTTCTAGTATACTCGGTAATCATACGGATTTCTTTCCATACCTACCAAGGATTACTCTGGGCCTTAGTTATTGGGCTTGTATATGGACTATTCTATTATTTCTTGTACAAATATGTAGTCAAGAATTTACTGCCATTCTTTCTTATGCATGCTCTTGCAGATATGTTTGGTTCAAGTCTCTTGTACCTCTTGATTACTTGGAGAACTTAAGCAAAAAATCCACTCAAATGAGTGGATTTTTTTATGAATGCTTTTAGTCTTTATTTTCGTATGGCAAGATCAAGTTCAAAAGGATACCTGTCATTGCTGATAGGGCAGTACCTGAAAGTGTAACTGGACCAAGTTTAAGGATTGCTCCACCAAGTCCAAGCACGAGCATTGCACTAGCGATGATAAGGTTACGCATTTGACCAAAGTCTACACGTTCCTTGATCAAAACTTTCAAACCGTTGCTGGCGATAACCCCATAAAGAAGGATTGACATACCACCAAGTACGGCGCTAGGGATTGTAGAAATCAAAGCAGTGAATTTACCAAGGAAGCTGAGGGCAATTGCGATAAAGGCAGCGTTACGGATAACTGAGACAGAAGCGATACGAGTCATACCGATCACCCCTGTATTTTCACCGTAGGTAGTATTAGCAGGACCACCAAGGAAGGCAGATACAGATGTTGCGATACCGTCACCAAGAAGGGTACGGTGAAGACCTGGTTCTTTCAAGAATTGACGGCCACAGATTTGGCTCAAGACCGTGTGGTCTCCAATGTGTTCTGAGATTGTTACGATCGCGATTGGTAAGATTGCGATTGTCTCTGGACCGAAGTAAAGGTTGTATTCTTTGAAGGCACCACCTGTGCTAAATGGTAGGTAGAAGCCTGGAATTTCGAACCAGTTAGCTTGAAGAACAGGTGTGAAGTCTACTAGACCAAGAAAGACTGCAAAGATATATCCACCAATAATGGCAAACAAGAAAGGAATGATACGAAGGAATCCTTTTCCTTTTGTATTGATAAAGGCAGCGATGAGGAAGGTAACCACAGCTACAAGAGCATTTTTCCAGTTGCCATCAGCAACAAGACCAGCATTTGTTACCGCTGAACCTGCTAGACCAAGACCAATTACAATAATCATAGGTCCGATAACGATTGGTGGCAAGAGTTTATCGATCCATTTTGTACCAGCAAAGCGGATGCTAGTTGAAACAAGAACGTAGATTAAACCAGTTAAGATAACCCCTGTTTGAGCAGCAGAAACATCGCCACCCATTTCCTTCATAGCAAGAGACATTGCAGTGATGAAGGCAAAAGAAGAACCGAGATAGACTGGAACTTTAAATCCAGTACATACCATGTAAATCAGTGTTCCGACACCTGATGCAAACAGGGCAACAGATACAGGCATTCCCAAAATTAATGGCACTAAGATGGTAGCACCAAACATGGCAAACACGTGCTGGAAGCTGAGTAGAATTCCCTTACCAAAAGAAGGACGTTGGTCAACGTCGAGTAACAAATCAACAGTTGATTCTTGTTTCATAAATACCTCACTTTTTGGGCATCAAAAAAGAGCCCATTATTTTACAGCAATAGGCTCTCAGAGTAAGACATCTTTAAAACATGGTTAGCTCAATATTTAAAGAATTTCATATATATCTGCGTCTTCGTCACCTCACGGGATGACATTAAAAACCTTTGCTTAGGATAGTATAGCAGAAAAAATTCGTTTTGTAAACGAATTTTTCCTGAGCCTAGAAATAAGAGAGCGAGGCATGATTTTGTAAATCATTTTTTCCCGAGCCAAGAAACAAAAAAGCGAGGTGTGAGTCACTATGGAATATATTTTTGAATCAGGATAGAGTTGAATGATAGACGCAGTGGTTGAGTGGCCCATCTTACGCTTCGATTCGAGCTTTGATGGACCTACTCAACTTTGCGGGGGAGGGACGACGAAATCATCATTCCAAATGGTAATCGATTTCTGTCCCACTCCCTTTTCCCGAGCAAGGAAATAAAGACGCGAGGTCTAATCTTGTGAGTATCTATTTAAAATATCCTAAAGTGGTCGTTTGTTGGGCATACCAGCCTTACGTGGGTATTTATTTGGAGTTTCCTTTTTCTTTTCTACAATGGTGATGTAGCGAGGGTCTCCATTAGGAAGTGTGTAGCTGATATTATCTTCAACCTTACTAAAGAGAAGGTTGAGAGCATTTTTGGCTTCCGTCAATTCCTCAGGAGCATTACTTGCCTTAAGAGCCAAAAGTTTTCCTCCTACCTTTAGATAAGGAATGGTTAATTCAGACAAGACCTGCATGCGTGCAACTGCACGAGCTGTCACAATGTCGAATTGGGCACGGAAGTTCTTGTCTTGGGCAAAGTCTTCGGCACGTCCATGGTAGAAATGAACCCCTTCTAAATCAAGCTCCTCAGCTAAAAGCTGAAGGAAGTTAATGCGCTTGTTCAGAGAATCAATGATAGTCACATCTAGCTGAGGGTAGAGAATCTTCATAGGAAGACTTGGGAATCCTGCACCAGCGCCAATATCCAGTAACTTAATTTCTTGGTTTTCTATCAACCCTTGTAGGATAGGAGCGATAGAATCATAAAAGTGTTTAAGGTAAACCTCTTCCTTTTCAGTAATGGCAGTCAGGTTGATTTTTTGGTTCCACTCGACTAAGAGTTCGAAATAGCGCTCAAATTGAAATTTTTGCTGGTCAGTAAGATTAATATTCTGTTGGTCAAGTAGTGAGTAAAAAGTTTCTGTTTTCATAGTTATATCCTTCTTGTATATCATCTTATTTTACCACAAAAACATGGAAATTTGATATACTTGTACTAATCTAAAAGCAGAAAGGATAAGATTATGACTTGGATTATTCTTGGAGTTTTGGCTCTGATTGTTATTTTTGTGATTGTTAGCTATAACGGTTTGGTGAAAAATCGTATGCAGACCAAGGAGGCTTGGAGCCAGATTGATGTTCAGTTGAAGCGTCGTAATGATCTCCTCCCAAACTTGATTGAAACAGTTAAAGGTTATGCTAAATACGAAAGTTCTACTCTTGAAAAGGTGACTGAACTCCGTAGACAAGTAGCTGCAGCAACTACACCTGCAGAAGCCATGAAAGCTAGTGATGCACTGACTCGTCAGATATCTGGTATCTTTGCGGTTGCAGAGAACTATCCTGACTTGAAGGCTAGTGGCAACTTTGCTCACTTACAAGAAGAACTGACTAACACAGAAAACAAAATATCATATTCTCGCCAACTTTATAACAGTGTCGTTAGCAACTATAATGTTAAATTAGAAACTTTCCCAAGTAATCTGATTGCGGCTATCTTTGGCTTCAAGGCAGCGGATTTCCTTCAGACTTCAGAAGAAGAAAAGGCTGTTCCTAGAGTTGATTTTAGTGGTTTAGGTGACTAAGATGCTGTACGAACAAATCGCTAGTAATAAACGCAAAACTTGGGTTTTATTAATTGTTTTCTTTCTTTTGTTAGCTATTGTAGGTTATGCAGTTGGATATCTTTTCATGAACTCAGGATTTGGGGGCGTGACTATAGCCATGATTCTTGGCTTTATCTATGCCTTGACCATGATTTTTCAATCTACAGAGATTGTCATGAGTATGAATGGTGCGCGTGAAGTTGATAGGAATGAAGAACCTGTTCTCTATCATGTTGTTGAGGATATGGCTATGGTGGCGCAAATTCCTATGCCACGTGTTTATGTCATTGATGATGCTGGCTTAAATGCTTTCGCCACAGGTTCGAATCCTCAAAATGCTGCTGTTGCAGCGACATCAGGACTTCTAGAGATCATGAATCGTGAGGAGTTAGAAGCGGTAATTGGGCATGAAGTTAGTCACATACGCAACTTGGATATTCGAATCTCTACGATTGCTGTTGCTCTTGCCAGTGCCATTACCCTTTTATCAAGTATGGCTGGTCGTATGATGTGGTGGGGTGGAGCATCACGTAGTAGAAGGAATAGTGACCGTGACAGTGGAGGACTTGAAGTGATTATGTTAGTCATTTCTCTCCTAGCAATTGTTCTAGCACCTATTGCAGCAACTTTGGTACAGTTAGCCATTTCTCGCCAACGAGAATTTCTAGCAGATGCTTCAAGTGTGGAATTAACTCGTAATCCGCAAGGGATGATCAATGCTTTACAAAAATTAGACAATAGTCAACCCATGAGTCATCATGTGGATGATGCTAGTAGTGCACTTTATATCAATGATCCTCAAAAACCAGGTTTCTTGAAAAAACTATTTTATACGCATCCACCCATTTCAGAACGGATTGAGCGTTTGAAACATATGTAAAAAACATCCAGAGGTTTTCTCTGGATGTTTTATTTCCAAAAGTTAAAGATCTTGTAAATCAACTACTTCTAAACCATGCTCTGTCAGACTATAGATACTCGTACAAACTTCTTTTAAGAAACGTCGATCATGCGAAACAGTGACAAGACCACCAGAATAATTGGCAAAGAGTTTTCTGATTTCTGGTTGAGAAGTTGGAGAAAAATTTCGTGTGGGTTCATCCAGAAGGAGAAAGTTTGGCTTTCGCAGAACTAAATTCAAAAGAAGGAGTTTACCTTGTTGACCTCCAGATAAGGAGTGGATTTGGTGGTGCATCTCTGGATAGCTGAAATTAAGACTGGCTAAGTGAGATTGGATTTTCTGTATTTCCTCTTTGTGTCCAGTTTGGCTGAGAAATTCTACTGGGGATAGATTCAATTGTAGTGTTTCTTGGTAATCTTGTGGCATAAATCCAAGCGAAATCTCTCTTTTGCCGCTTAGTAGTTGATGTAACTTTGCTAAAAGAGTGGATTTGCCAACGCCATTGGGACCTATAATGCCGATTTTTTCTTGACCTCGGATAGTCAATTGTAGCCCTTGAGACAGAATTCGTTGGCCAATGGATAAAGTCTCATTTTCTAGTCGAACTAAGACTTTTGAAGCCGCTAATGGCTCTATATCTGAAAAGAAAAGTTGGATTTGTTCCTCTTCAAGTGGCTTTTGGGTCATGGACTGAGCTGCTTTTTCGTAACGTTTTTCTTGAGAAAGGACATTTTTCATCTTTTTAGCTAATAGGCGACCGGCAGTACTGTCTTTGGTAGCTCGAAGTGCAGTTTCTACATTTTGCTTGACGCGACGATGCTTCTCCATGGTTTTGTCATAGGCTCTCTGGTCGTTAGCAGCTTGCTGGCTTTGTCTGACAAAACTAGCCTTTCTCTGCTCACTATAGCTATCGTAGTCTAAATGCTCGACTAGCGATTCCGCTTCTTTCCGGTGCTTGATCAGTCGTAAATGGATAATGGTGTCTGCTGTTTGAGAGAGAAAGTCTTCATCATGAGAAATGAAAATAACGGTTTGCCTCATCTTTTGAATCTGTTTTTTTAGCCAATCAACCATCTCTATATCCAGGTCATTTGAAGGTTCATCTAAAAATAAAATCTCAAAGGGTTTGGCAAATTCATGGATGAGCTGAATTTTCAAAGCTTCACCACCCGAGAGACTACCAATTTCTTGATCACTTGCAAAACGACTGCTGTCAAAGTGTAATTCCTCAGCCAAGCGATAGAGAATGGTGTAGTCTAAATCAGCAGAATCCAAAAAGAAGTAGTCCTGTAGAGATTTTTTCTTCAGTTCTTCAGGAAGATGTTGGGGAATGTAGGCCATGGACTGAAGGTCACACTGGATTTCTCCCCTGATAGAGAAATCAGCTAATTTGTCTGCCATTAAAGTTCGAAGTAAGGTTGATTTTCCATTTCCCTCTTCGCCTATAATAGCGACCTTTTCTCCGTCTTGGATGGTAATGTTTAAATCGGAAACAAGGTCTCTTAAATCTTTGTTTTGTGTAATGGTCAGATGATTGATTTTTATCATATTATTGCCCTTTCTAGAATGTTCATATTGCATAACAAAAAGCTCTACTTTACCTAGTAGAGCCAATCGTCTATGTCAAAAAAACTCTTTTAAAAGGGCTGAAAATCCAGCAGAAAAAGAGACAGAAACAAGATCTACTAAATAAAGGTTCTTTATTTGATAGACTTAGTTGTTCATGTCTCCCTTACCTCCGAATATTGTTGCAATCATCATACTCTTTTTGAGAAAATTTGTCAAGATTAATCCAGAAAATCCTCTAGTTTTAAAATCCAAAAACAGGTCCATAGAGTGTCAGCGTATGTTTAACGTGATCGTAGTGGAACTTGTCATAGTTTCTCCAAGCAGTGCGGGCTTGGTCATTTAATTTCAGTGAACCAAGTCCAATCAAAAGACTAGTACGTTGGTAAAAAGACTCCAGTTCAATTAAGATGGCGTTGTCTAGTTTCTCAGCTTTTTTAAGTGCTCTGAGAATTTCGTCTATATTTTGCTGTAAGCGTAGATCATCAGGTAACCCTTGTTTACAGTTTTGTATAGTTTGGTTTAATTCTGAAACGAGCTGATAGGCTTCTGTTAAAAGAGCTTTGTCTTCCATATGAGCGTCCTCCTTTGCTCATGTATTGATGCCTATAGTATAGCACAAAAAACAAATTTGTCATAATAAATATATCAAAAAATACAGAAAGATGTTTTAAAAGTTTAGAGGCTTTACTTGACCTCCTTTCATGGTATAATCAAGTGAGTAAATTTTTATGGAGGAAGTATGAAATTAAATATTCAAGAAATTCGTAAGCAGCCTGAAGGCTTGCATTTTGAAGTAGCCTTAGACTTAGCAGCCGACTTACGTGAGCGTAACCAAGAAATTTTAGATGTAAAAGATATTCTAGCAGTTGGGAAGATTCAGTATGAAGACCGTATGTTTTTCCTAGATTACCAACTGTCTTATACCATCGTACTTGCTTCTAGTCGTAGTATGGAGCCTGTTGAGTTAGCAGAGTCTTATCCGGTGACAGAAGTCTTTATGGAAGGTGCTACCAATCAACTGGACCAAGAAGTTCTTGATGATGACTTGGTTTTACCTATCGAAAATGGTGAAATCGACCTGGCTGAAAGTGTTTCAGATAATATTTTGCTTAACATTCCAATCAAGGTCTTAACAGCAGAAGAAAAAGCTGGTCAGGGATTTGTTTCTGGAAATGACTGGCAAATCATGACTGAGGAAGAATATCAAGCTCAACAAGCGGTTAAGAAAGAAGAAAGTAGTCCTTTTGCTGGCTTGCAAGGATTGTTTGATGGAGACGAATAGATGGTTTTATCCAAGAAACGTGCCCGTCATGTCATTGAGGAAATCATCGCTCTTTTTCCAGATGCAAAACCTAGTCTAGATTTTCGCAATCATTTTGAACTCTTAGTTGCAGTTATGTTGTCTGCTCAGACGACAGATGCGGCAGTAAACAAGGCGACTCCAGCTCTTTTTGAAGCTTTCCCTACACCACAAGCCATGGCGGGCGCAAGTGAAAAGGACATTGCAAAACATATTTCTCGTTTAGGTCTGTATCGAAATAAAGCAAAATTTCTTAAAAAATGTGCGCAACAGTTATTAGAAGATTTTGATGGTCAAGTTCCTCAGACTAGAGAAGAATTAGAAAGTTTGGCGGGAGTTGGGCGTAAAACAGCTAATGTAGTCATGAGTGTGGGCTTTGGAATTCCAGCTTTTGCGGTAGATACTCATGTTGAGCGTATCTGTAAACATCACGATATCGTTAAAAAATCAGCTACACCACTAGAGGTTGAAAAACGTGTCATGGATGTCTTGCCACCAGAAAAGTGGTTGGCGGCGCATCAAGCCATGATTTACTTTGGTCGTGCTATCTGTCATCCCAAAAATCCAGAATGCGAACACTATCCACAGTTATACGATTTTAGTTCATTATAAGGCCAAGCATTTAATGTTTTTACTTGCTTTGCACTAGGCTTTGTGATATAGTAAGGACAATAAAATATTCCTTTAAACCTGTCCCGTGAGGCAGGCAAGGAGCTCGATAAAGTAGAAGGGTAAGTCTATACTGTTTCCAGTATGGCTCGCTTAGTTATACATTCTCAAGTCTCCTTGTTTAAGGAGACTTTTCTTTTTGGAGGTTTGTCATGAAGACAAAAGAAGTTGTAGACGAATTAACCGTCAAGCGAGCAATTACGCGTATCACTTATGAAATTATCGAACGCAACAAAGATTTGAATAAAATCATTTTAGCGGGAATTAAAACACGTGGTGTCTTTATTGCTCACCGTATCCAAGAACGCTTGGAACAATTGGAAAATATCTCTGTTCCCGTTGTAGAATTAGATACCAAACCTTTCCGTGATGATGTCAAAAGTGGTGAGGATACTTCCTTGATTTCTGTCAATGTGACAGATCGCGAAGTTATTTTGGTTGATGATGTACTTTACACAGGCCGTACAATCCGTGCTGCTATCGATAACATTGTCGGGCATGGTCGTCCTGCTCGTGTAAGTCTAGCAGTACTAGTGGACCGTGGACACAGAGAATTGCCAATTCGTCCAGATTACGTTGGGAAAAATATTCCAACCAGTCGTTCTGAAGAAATCATCGTTGAGATGACAGAACTTGATGGCCAAGATAGAGTATTGATTACTGAAGAAGCTTAAAAGCTAAAGGAGTAGCCATGTCAGAAAATCAACAAAAACTGGAACATGTGGTGTCCATGGAAGATCTCACTGTAGATCAGGTTATAAAATTGATTAAACGAGGGATCGAGTTTAAAAATGGAGCCCAGTTACCCTACGAAGACCATCCTATTGTTTCCAACCTTTTCTTTGAAAATTCGACAAGAACTCATAAATCTTTCGAAGTTGCTGAGATTAAACTGGGACTGGAGCGACTGGACTTTGATGTGAATACAAGCTCAGTCAACAAGGGGGAGACACTATACGATACCATTCTGACTTTGTCTGCACTTGGTGTAGATGTCTGTGTTATTCGTCACCCAGAGGTTGATTACTACAGGGAATTGATTGCTAGCCCAACCATTACGACATCGATTATCAATGGTGGTGATGGCTCAGGGCAACATCCTAGTCAGAGTCTGCTTGATTTGATGACAATTTACGAAGAATTTGGCCGTTTCGAAGGGCTCAAGGTTGCGATTGCTGGTGATTTGGACCATTCACGTGTGGCTAAGTCCAATATGCAAATTCTGAAGCGCTTGGGAGCGGAACTTTACTTTGCAGGACCTGAGGAATGGAGAAGTCAAGAGTTTGCAGACTACGGACAGTTTGTAACCATTGATGAGATTGTTGATCAGGTGGATGTTCTGATGTTGCTTCGAGTTCAACATGAACGTCACGAAAGTGGAGCGATCTTCTCAAAGGAAGGCTATCATGCTCAACATGGCTTGAACCAAGAGCGCTACAATCGCTTAAAAGAAAAAGCAATCATTATGCATCCGGCTCCAGTGAATCGGGATGTGGAAATTGCCGATCATCTTGTTGAAGCACCAAAATCACGCATTGTCCAACAAATGACCAATGGAGTATTTGTTCGAATGGCAATCTTAGAATCCGTATTGGCAAGTAGAAAAGCCAAATAAGACACAAAACGTTAAAAGACGCCAGTGAGCGTCCACGAGAGGTGAAAATATGACAAAAAGACTTCTAGTTTTAGAAGATGGCACAGTTTTTGAAGGTAAGGCCTTCGGTGCAGATATTGATGTAACAGGGGAAATAGTCTTTAACACAGGGATGACAGGATATCAAGAATCCATTACAGACCAATCTTATAATGGACAAATCTTGACCTTCACATATCCACTAGTAGGGAATTATGGAGTTAACCGTGACGACTACGAGTCTATCAGTCCTACTTGTAAAGGAGTTGTGGTTTTCGAAGAGGCTCGTAGAGCCAGCAACTGGCGTAACCAAATGACGCTGGACGAATTCTTGAAGGCTAAGAAAATTCCTGGAATTTCAGGCATTGACACTCGAGCTCTTACAAAAATTATCCGTAAACATGGAACAATGCGTGCAACTTTGACACATGCTGGCGATAGTATGGATCACATTGCAGATCAACTTCAAGCAACTGTCTTACCGACTGATAATATCAGACAAGTTTCTACAAAGACTGCTTATCCAGCTCCAGGAGTTGGCTTAAGCGTTGTTTTAGTAGACTTCGGCCTTAAACACTCTATTTTACGAGAGCTATCTAAACGTGATTGTAACGTAACTGTAGTTCCATACACAACTACGGCTGAGGAAATCTTGCATTTAAACCCTGACGGAGTTATGTTGTCAAATGGTCCTGGAAATCCAGAAGATGTACCAGAAGCTCTTGAGATGATCCGTGGTATTCTCGGGAAAATTCCAATCTTTGGTATCTGTATGGGGCATCAGCTCTTTGCGATGGCAAATGGTGCTAAGACCTATAAAATGAAGTTTGGTCACCGTGGCTTTAACCATGCTGTTCGTGAAATTGCAACTGGGCGCGTGGACTTCACTAGTCAAAATCATGGTTACGCAGTTAGCCGTGAGGATTTACCAGAGCACTTAATCATCACCCACGAAGAAATCAATGACAAGTCAGTTGAAGGTGTACGTCACAGATATCTACCAGGTTTCTCTGTACAATTCCACCCAGACGCAGCTCCTGGGCCACATGATGCAAGTTATCTATTTGATGAGTTCATTGAGATGATGGAAGCTTTCAAACAAGCAAACTAAAGACGAGTGAGAAATCGTCGGAGAATTTATTTAATGGCAATCAGAGAGTTGCCGAATAGAAAGGAGAAGATACATTGTTCGCGGAAGTGAACACGCCCTAAGAACTGTGTGAAAAAGATAAACATCGTCTTGACGCTGAAGGCGTCTGCATCGAGTTTCCTATTTTCACTGTGTTCTTTACGGGCTTTGTATCATAAACTATGCCTAAACGTACTGATATTCAAAAAATTATGGTGATTGGTTCTGGTCCGATTATTATTGGTCAGGCTGCTGAGTTTGACTATGCTGGAACCCAGGCCTGCTTGTCTTTGAAAGAAGAGGGGTATGAGGTTGTCTTGGTAAACTCAAACCCTGCAACCATCATGACGGATAAAGAGATTGCAGACAAGGTCTACATCGAACCGATTACACTTGAGTTTGTGACTCGTATTCTCCGTAAGGAACGTCCGGATGCTTTGCTTCCAACTCTTGGAGGTCAAACGGGGCTTAATATGGCCATGGAATTGTCTAAAAATGGTATCTTAGATGAGCTCGGAGTAGAACTTCTCGGGACTAAACTGTCAGCCATCGACCAAGCGGAGGACCGAGATCTCTTTAAACAATTGATGGAAGAACTCAAGCAACCAATTCCAGAATCTGAAATTGTCAACACAGTTGAGGGAGCAGTTGCCTTTGCAGCAACTATTGGCTACCCAGTTATCGTCCGCCCAGCCTTTACTCTAGGTGGTACTGGTGGTGGTATGTGTGCCAATGAAGAAGAATTGCGTGAAATTGCTGAAAATGGTTTGAAGTTGTCACCTGTTACCCAGTGTTTGATTGAACGTTCTATTGCCGGTTTCAAGGAAATTGAGTATGAAGTTATGCGTGACTCAGCTGATAATGCCCTTGTTGTTTGTAACATGGAAAACTTTGACCCTGTCGGAATTCACACAGGGGACTCTATCGTATTTGCCCCTGCGCAAACCATGTCCGACTATGAAAACCAAATGCTTCGTGATGCTAGCTTAAGCATTATCCGCGCTCTCAAGATTGAAGGCGGATGTAACGTTCAGCTTGCGCTTGATCCACACAGCTTTAAGTACTATGTCATCGAAGTAAATCCTCGTGTATCTCGTTCTTCAGCTCTTGCTTCTAAAGCAACAGGTTACCCAATTGCTAAATTGGCTGCTAAGATTGCGGTAGGGTTGACCTTGGATGAAGTTATTAACCCAGTTACAGGTTCAACCTATGCTATGTTTGAACCAGCACTTGACTATGTGGTGGCTAAGATTCCACGTTTCCCATTTGACAAGTTTGAAAAAGGGGAACGTCGTCTTGGTACCCAGATGAAGGCAACTGGAGAAGTTATGGCAATCGGTCGTAACATTGAAGAGTCACTTCTTAAAGCTTGTCGTTCGCTTGAAATCGGGGTGTATCACAATGAAATGCCTGAACTTGCAGATGTTTCAGATGATGCCTTGATTGAAAAAGTTGTCAAGGCTCAAGATGACCGTCTCTTCTACGTATCAGAAGCTATTCGTCGTGGTTATACACCAGAAGAGATTGCTGACTTAACTAAGATTGATATTTTCTACCTTGATAAACTCTTGCATATCTTTGAGATTGAACAAGAATTGGGCGCACATCCTCAGGATATCGATGTCCTGAAAACAGCAAAACTCAATGGTTTCTCAGATCGTAAAATCGCAGAACTTTGGGGAACTACAGCTGATCAAGTTCGCCAACTTCGTTTAGAAAATAAGATCGTCCCAGTTTACAAGATGGTAGATACTTGTGCCGCAGAATTTGAATCAGAAACTCCGTACTTCTACTCAACATATGGATGGGAAAATGAGTCTATCAAGTCTGATAAGGAATCTGTACTTGTCCTAGGTTCTGGTCCAATCCGTATCGGTCAAGGGGTAGAGTTTGACTACGCAACAGTTCACTCTGTTAAGGCAATTCAGGCTGCTGGCTACGAAGCCATCATTATGAACTCAAACCCAGAGACAGTTTCAACAGACTTCTCTGTATCAGATAAACTCTACTTTGAACCATTGACTTTTGAAGATGTGATGAATGTCATCGATTTGGAGCAACCAAAAGGCGTTATTGTTCAGTTCGGTGGTCAAACAGCTATCAACCTAGCTGAGCCATTAGCAAAAGCTGGTGTGACTATCCTTGGTACTCAAGTTGCTGACTTGGACCGTGCAGAAGACCGTGACCTCTTCGAACAAGCCCTCAAAAACTTGGATATTCCGCAACCGCCTGGGCAGACTGCAACCAATGAAGAAGAAGCAGTGCTTGCTGCACGTAAAATTGGTTTCCCAGTTCTCGTTCGCCCTTCATATGTTTTGGGTGGACGTGCCATGGAAATCGTTGAGAATGAAGATGATCTTCGTTCTTACATGCGTACTGCGGTTAAGGCAAGTCCTGACCACCCTGTTCTTGTTGACTCTTATATCGTTGGGCAAGAGTGCGAAGTTGATGCCATTTCAGATGGACAAAATGTCCTCATCCCTGGTATCATGGAGCATATCGAACGCGCTGGTGTCCACTCAGGTGACTCCATGGCGGTTTATCCTCCTCAAACCTTGTCGCAAAAAGTGCAAGAAACGATTGCAGATTACACCAAACGCCTTGCAATCGGCCTCAACTGTCTTGGGATGATGAACATTCAGTTTGTTATCAAGGATGAGAAAGTATACGTCATTGAAGTAAACCCTCGTGCCAGCCGTACTGTTCCATTCCTTTCTAAAGTAACCAATATCCCTATGGCACAGGTAGCGACTAATCTAATTCTCGGTCAAAGTCTTGAAGAACTTGGTTACCAAGATGGACTTTACCCAGAAAGCACTCGCGTTCATATCAAGGGACCAGTATTCTCCTTTACCAAGCTAGCTAAGGTAGACAGCCTTCTTGGCCCTGAAATGAAGTCAACAGGGGAAGTCATGGGTTCTGATACCACTCTTGAAAAAGCACTCTACAAGGCCTTTGAAGCTTCTTATCTTCACTTACCAACCTTTGGTAATGTTGTCTTCACTATCGCAGATGATGCAAAAGAAGAAGCACTAGATTTGGCTCGTCGTTTCCAAAATATTGGCTACGGAATCCTTGCTACTGAAGGAACAGCAGACTTCTTTGCAAGTCATGGATTGCAGGCTCAAGTCGTTGGAAAGATTGGTGATAATGAGCACGATATCCCAAGCTACGTCCGCAAAGGAAAAATTCAAGCTATCATCAACACAGTTGGTACCAAACGGACAGCTGATGAAGATGGTGAGCAAATCAGACGTTCAGCAATTGAACATGGAGTTCCTCTCTTTACAGCTCTAGACACAGCAGATGCCATGCTAAAAGTACTAGAAAGCAGAAGTTTTGTCACAGAAGCGATTTAAATAAAAAAATGATTCTCGTAAGGGAATCATTTTTTATTTTATGAAAATGATAATGTTTTCACAATCATTAAAATGTAATCAAAATGAAATGCTAAGTAATAAAATTATAACAAATAATGAGATAGTTAAATAAAAACCCGTAAATAAGGGGAACTAAATCTCTATACATATAAATATATATAATGAGTATTTTTGTTTTTTTAAAACCCTAAAATTCAATAAAGAAAACGTTTTCAGGAGCACATAATTCTTTGAAAACCGTTTGAGCTTTTGATATGATGGAGATGCTAGAGTGGGTATTCTATACACTTCAATAATTGTACCTAAGATACAATTATTGTAAAAATATTACCTTCTGATAGTAAAAAATATAAAGGAGAACTTATCATATGATAAGAAAAGAACGACAACGTTTTTCTTTGCGGAAATATAAGGTAGGTGTTGCATCGGTATTTTTAGGAACAACTCTTAGCTTTATGTTGGCAAATGGTGGTGCAGTAAAAGCTTCTGAACTTCCTACGCAACCAAGTTCTGAAGAAAAAACAGAGTTGGTGAAAAAGGATAGTGTCAGCGAGGATTCCTCTAAGAAGGAAGAGAATGTTGTAGAAAATGTTGCAACAACTGAACTTGCTGAGACAAACAAGGTTGAAGAAGGGAAAGCAGCTTCTGAGGCTAAAACAGAAGAAGCTAAATCTGAACCAGTGTCTTCAGAAAAATCAGAAGAAGTAAAACCTGCTTCAACTGAGGCTGAGGTTGCTAGTAAGGAAACTGCTAAGCCGGTTGAAAAAGCTGAAGAAACTAAGCCAGCTGTTTCAGAAGGTGATAAACCTAAAGTTCGTAATCGTCGTGCTACAACGGAAGATGCAGTTTCTGGAGATCACAACTCTAAGC
The DNA here is from genome assembly GCF_965111625.1 of Streptococcus sp. Marseille-Q6504. Classification (NCBI taxonomy): domain Bacteria; kingdom Bacillati; phylum Bacillota; class Bacilli; order Lactobacillales; family Streptococcaceae; genus Streptococcus; species Streptococcus sp. Marseille-Q6504. Next base: position 5,168 of record NZ_CBCOON010000006.1, on the reverse strand, counting down.
CAGTCAGTGTTAGTACATATCTAAAAGATGGTGAAACAGTTGATCCAACTATACAAAACCCAAATGGAGCTACGGTTGGGTCTCAAACTGTACCAGCTGGATATGCAAGAAAAGAAGGTGATTACTATACTTATAGTATCGTAGACCTTACTAAGTTCAATGAACGTTATAATACAAACTACTATACACGTGCATATAAGAATTTTGATGTTACTACAGACACAACGGTTGAATTGATTGATAAAACGACTGGTAATGTAGTAGAGACTAGAAAAATCACAGCAACAAGTGGAATTCAAAAATTCACTACTACTAAGACGGCATCAAATGGTGAATTAACTTGGCAAGTTGATTACAACCCAGGTACAGGAGCTGGACCTGGTAAAACGGACCAACCATTTATCCAATTAGGTTATGAAGTTGGTGCAAGTATTCAAGCTTTAGTAAATCCAAAGAATGAAGCTGAACAAAAATTATATCAAGATGTTTATAACGCTCGTACATCAACTGATATTATTAACGTTGTAGAACCAGCTTATAATGGTCGTACAATCACAGATACAAATGCTAAAATTCCAATATTCGTTGATAAAACAACTTACTACAGAGTAGTTGATAAAAATAACCCAACATTTAACGCTAATAAAACAGATAAAACTGTTCAAGATTACGTACCAAATGGTAATGAAGTAGACTTGGCTAGATATACAACTAAAGCCATGGAAGGACAAAACTTCACAGCATCTGGTGAGCGCCAATTTGATGGCTACAAATTGTATCAAACGGCAGATCCAGATTCAACATCTGGTTATGTAAGCCGTCCTTATACTGTTGGTACCAAATTCATGGATGCTGAGCGTGCAGGAATTAAGCGTATCAAGGAAATCGTAGGGGAAGATGGAACTGTAGTCGTTCGTGTTTACTTACTAGATCCAAAACAACAAAGCAAACGTTCTGATGGTACATTGAGCACTGATGGCTACATGTTGTTGGCAGAAACCAAGCCGATTAAACCTGGTGATTATAACAAACAAGAATTAAATGTTAAGAAATCACCTCTTAACACAATTGCTTTCACTGATAATAAAGGTGTAAATTATCCAAACGGTAAAGAAGTTACATTTGATTTCCAAAAAGCTGCAGGATATACACCGTATAAGACTGTCTTTGTTCCATTCTTGGGAGATAACATTGGTCACCTTTCTCCAAACGAACAATTAGTTCGTGGAGTAAATGGTATTGGTACAAACGTTGACTTGCTCAACTCATTGACACCATACAAGCAACCAATTTATTACTATGTCAAACAAAAGCCAGTTGAAGTCATTCCAGAAGTTGAAAAACAATTAGAGGGACGTGTCTTGACAGACGGCGAGTTTACTTTCAAATTAACAGAAGAGAAAAGTACTCCTGATAAGCACGAAGAAACTGTTACCAACAAGGATGGAAAAGCTACATTCAGCAAGCTTACTTTTAACAAAGCTGGTACTTATAAATACAAGATCACTGAACAAAAGGGTTCTGATACAGATGTTGACTACGACGCAATGACTGTTACCATGACAGTTACTGTAACTGAGAATTCTAAAGGTGAATTGCAAGCAACTGTTAAATACAGTGCTGAAGGTGGATTCAAATCAAGTGATGATGATAAGGTCTTCAACAACTATGTGGTAGCACCAGTAAAAGTTAAATTTGACTTCACGAAGAAATTGGCTGGACGTGAACTTAAAGACGGAGAATTCAACTTTGTTCTTAAAGATTCAAGAGGTCAAGAAGTTGAAACTGTTGCCAACAAAAAAGATGGTACAGTGACATTTACTGAATTGTCATTCGACAATACGAAAATTGGTACACATACCTATACTGTAGAAGAAGTTATTCCAACAACGAAAGAAGTTGGTATGACTTACGATACGATGAAGGCAACTATTACAGTTAAGGTTGCTAAGAACGGTCATACACTTACTACAGTAACAAGCCTATCATCAACTGGTGGTGTAGATGATAACGGAGCATCAACTGATGGTAAGGAAGATAAAGTATTCAACAACAAAATCACTCCTCCAGCAACGCCTGAATTCCAACCAGAAAAATTTGTACTTAACAAAGAAAAGTATGACATCACTGGTACTAAATTAGTTGATGATGACAACGAGTTGACTAATGAGTATACAGAAACCAATGCAGATCCGTATGCTGATAAAACTACTAACAACGAAGCAGAAAATATCAATACTAAGACCGTTGAACGTGGTGAGAAATTAGTTTACCAAGTATGGTTAGATACTAGAAACTTCTCAGATAAGAATAACATCCAATCTGTTGGTATCTCTGATACTTATGACGCTGAAAAAGTGACAGTTAATGCTGCTGATATTAAGGCATATGACAGTGTAACTGGCCAAGATGTAACTGCTAAGTTTGACATTAAAGTTGAAAATGGTGTTATTACAGCAACTTCTAAAGCTTCTATGAACAAGTCTTTAGGTGATGCGGATAATACTCAAGTTATCGACACAACTAAATTTGAATTTGGTCGCTACTATAAATTTGATATTCCAGCTACTGTTAAATCAGATGTTAAAGGTGGAGTAGATATTGAAAATAAGGCCAACCAAATCGTTCATGTCTATAACCCAGTAAGCAAATCTGTAGAAACACCTGAAAAACCAACTCAGAAACGTGTCAACTCTGTACCAGTTACAGTTGATCTCAAGTTCACTAAAAAGCTGGAAGGCCGTACTCTAGCAGCTGGTGAATTTAGCTTTGTTCTTAAGAAAGACAATGTTGCAGTTGAAACTGTTAAGAATGATAAAGATGGTAAGATTACCTTTAAGACACTTAAGTTTGGAAAAGATGATCTTGGCAAGACCTACACTTATACTGTTTCAGAGGTTGCAGGTACTGATACAACAGTAACTTACGACGATATGGTTGCAACAGTTACAGTGAAGGTAGCCCATGATGGTACTGCTAAGGCAATTGTAGCAACTGTTACAGACGCTCCAGATAAAGAGTTCAATAATACTGTAACTCCACCGGAAGAACCTAAGTTCCAACCTAAGAAATATGTTTTGGATCAAGAAGGTTTTGATATTAAAGGTAAGTCATTATTAGATGATGATAAAGAACTAGCTGATTCAGTAACAGAGACAAACAACGACCCTTATGTTGATAGATATGACAATAACGAAGAACATAACATCAACACATTGGGAGTTCATAAAGGTGATAAAATCGTTTACCAAGTTTGGTTGGATACAACTCAGTTTAACGAAAACAATAAGAATAATATCCAAACTGTTGGAATCACAGATGATTACGATGAAACTAAACTTGATGTAGATGCTTCAGCTATCAAGGCATATGACTCTGTAACTGGTGCTGATGTGACTAATAAGTTCGACATAAAGGTTGAAAATGGTGTCATGACCGCAACTCTTAAAGCTGGCTTCACCAAGTCACTTGGAGACGCGGAAAACACTCAGATCATCGACACAACTAAGTTCGCATTTGGACGTTACTATAAATTCGATATCCCAGCTACTGTCAAAGATACTGTTAAACCAGGTGCTGATATTGAAAATACTGCAAGTCAGTTAGTACATTATTACAATCCATCAACCAAGAAGGTTGAAAAACCAGTTAAACCAACTGAAAAACGTGTCAACTCAATTCCAATTGATATCGAATTCAACTTCACTAAGAAACTCGAAGGTCGTGAACTGCAAGCTGGTGAGTTCAGCTTCGTATTGAAAGACGAAGAAGGTAACGAGATCGAAACTGTCAAGAATGATAAAGATGGTAAGGTGAAATTTGAACCACTTTCATTCATGAAGGGTGACGAAGGAACTCATAAGTATACTGTAGAAGAAGTTAAAGGTTCTGACGCTACAGTAACTTACGATACCATGAAGGCTGAAATTACTGTTGAAATTTCTTACGATGGTACAGCTAAAGCACTTGTGAAGACACTAACTGATGCTCCAGATAAAGAGTTCAATAACACTGTGACTCCTCCGGAAGAACCTAAGTTCCAACCAGAGAAGTATGTATTGGATACAGCTAAGTTCTCAATTACTGATAACAAGCTTCTTGATGATGATTCTGAGTTGACAGACAAGTACGGAGATACTAATAAAGATCCATACGTAGATAAGACTGACAACAACGAAGCAGAAAACATCAATACCAAGACTGTTAAGCGTGGAGCTAAGCTCTACTATCAAGTATGGTTGGATACAACTAAATTCTCAGCAACTAACAAAGAAAACGTTCAATCAGTAGGAATCACTGATGACTTCGATGAAACGAAGGTTGATGTAGATGCTTCAGCTATCAAGGCTTACGATTCAGTAACTGGTGCAGATGTGACAGACAAGTTCGACATTAAGGTTGAAAATGGTGTTATGACCGCAACTCTTAAATCTGGCTTCACCAAGTCACTTGGAGACGCAGACAATACACAAATCATCGACACAACTAAATTCGAGTTTGGTCGCTACTATAAATTCGATATCCCAGCCACTGTTAAAACAGACGTTGAAGGTGGAGTAGACATCGAAAATACAGCAGCGCAAATTGTAAACTACTACAACCCATCTACGAAGAAAGTTGAGAAACCAGAAAAACCAACTGAAAAACGTGTCAACTCAGTTCCAATTGAAGTCGAATTCAACTTCACTAAGAAACTCGAAGGCCGTGAGTTGAAAGCTGGCGAGTTTAGCTTCGTATTGAAAGACTCTAAAGGTACTGAAATCGAAACAGTTCAGAACGACAAAGATGGTAAGGTGAAATTCGCTAAACTTGAATTCACTAAGGCTCAAGTTGGAACTCATAAGTACACTGTAGAAGAAGTTAAAGGATCTGACGCTACAGTCACTTACGATACCATGAAGGCTGAAATCACAGTAGAAGTTGAACACAATGGAAAATCTAAAGCACTTGTGAAGACAGTGACTGACGCTCCAGATACAGAGTTCAACAACACTGTGACTCCTCCGGAAGAACCTAAGTTCCAACCAGAGAAGTATGTATTGGATACAGCTAAGTTCTCAATTACTGATAACAAGCTTCTCGATGATGATTCTGAGTTGACAGACAAGTACGGAGATACCAATAAAGATCCATACGCAGATAAGACTGACAACAACGAAGCAGAAAAC
>NZ_CBCOON010000005.1:0-96423 GCF_965111625.1 Streptococcus sp. Marseille-Q6504 | reverse complement strand
GCTTCAGCTATCAAGGCTTACGATTCAGTAACTGGTGCAGATGTGACAGACAAGTTCGACATTAAGGTTGAAAATGGTGTTATGACCGCAACTCTTAAATCTGGCTTCACCAAGTCACTTGGAGACGCAGACAATACACAAATCATCGACACAACTAAATTCGAGTTTGGTCGCTACTATAAATTCGATATCCCAGCCACTGTTAAAACAGACGTTGAAGGTGGAGTAGACATCGAAAATACAGCAGCGCAAATTGTAAACTACTACAACCCATCTACGAAGAAAGTTGAAAAACCAGAAAAACCAACTGAAAAACGTGTTAACTCAGTTCCAATTGAAGTCGAATTCAACTTCACTAAGAAACTCGAAGGCCGTGAGTTGAAAGCTGGCGAGTTTAGCTTCGTATTGAAAGACTCTAAGGGTACTGAAATCGAAACAGTTCAGAACGACAAAGATGGTAAGGTGAAATTCGCTAAACTTGAATTCACTAAAGCCCAAGTTGGAACTCATAAGTACACTGTAGAAGAAGTTAAAGGATCTGACGCTACAGTCACTTACGATACCATGAAGGCTGAAATCACAGTAGAAGTTGAACACGATGGAAAATCTAAAGCACTTGTGAAGACAGTGACAGACGCTCCAGATACAGAGTTCAATAACACTGTGACTCCACCGGAAACTCCTGAGTTTAACCCAGAAAAATATATTCTTAACGAAGAGAAATTTGACATTACTGGAACTAAACTTTTGGATGATGATAAAGAGTTGACTGATAAAGTAGCTGATACCAACAAAAATCCATATGCGGACAAAGTTGATAATAATGAAGCGCAAAATATCAATACTCAAACACTCCATAAAGGTGATAAGGTTGTTTACCAAGTATGGTTGGATACAACTAAATTTACAGAAGCTCACAATATTCAATCTGTTGGAATTACAGATAAATATGACAGCGAAAACTTGGATGTTAATGTAGCTGATATTAAAGCTTACGATTCAGTAACTGGTGAAGATGTAACCGCTAAGTTTGATATCTCAATTGTGGATGGTGTCATTACTGCTACATCTAAGGCTGAATTGACTAAGTCACTTGGAGATGCAGAGAATACACAAGTAATCGACACTGCTAAATTAGCATTTGGACGTTACTACAAGTTTGATATTCTTGCACGAATCAAGGATACTGCTAAGGAAGGTGTAGATATTGAAAATACAGCTTCTCAAATCGTTCACCAATACGATCCAACTAAGAAATCAGTTGAAAAACCAGAAAAACCAACTGAAAAACGTGTTGTAAATATTCCAGTTAAAGTTGAATTCAACTTCACTAAGAAATTGGAAGGCCGTGCACTGAAGGCTGGCGAGTTTACTTTTGTACTCAAAGACAAGGATGGAAATGTGATTGAAACTGTAAGCAATGATGCTGAAGGTAAGATCAAGTTCTCAGCTCTTGAATTCAAACGTGGTCAAGAAGGTACTTATATTTATCATGTAGAAGAATTGAAAGGTACAGAAGCTGGTGTTGAGTACGATAAGATGGTAGCGACTGTTGGAGTTACTGTAACTAAGGATGGTAAAGTGTTGACTCTTACTTCACAAATGCCTGAAGATACTGAGTTTAACAACAAGGTAACACCGCCAACACCGCCAACACCACCAACACCGCCAACACCGCCAACACCACCAACACCGCCAACACCACCAACACCACCAACACCACCAACACCACCGACACCACCAGTAACGCCACCAACTCCTGAAAAACCTAAAGGTCGTGAGTTGCCAAATACTGGTGAGCAATCTAAAGTTGGATTAGTTGCTCTAGGTGCAGCCCTTGGTCTAGTAGGACTTGGTTTAATTGCAAAACCAAAAAGACGTGAAGACTAAGATTGAGATGACATCAGTATTTTGGTGTTGAAATAGCAATTTTAGCTCTAACATAAAAGGCTTTGCTCGAAAGAGCAGGGCCTTTTTTACTTAACTTTATCCTGTAAAATTTAAAATATTAAACCGTTTTCACTTGACAAAAATTGGTCTATACCATATAATAAAATAAAGAAATATGGAGGAACAATTATGAAAGTTATTCAAGTAAAAAATCCTGAAGAAGGTGGAAAAGTAGCTTTTGAAATTTTAAAAGAAAAGCTAGCAAACGGTGCTCAAACATTAGGACTTGCGACAGGTAGCAGTCCGCTTGAATTTTATGGAGAAATCGTTAAGAGTGATCTTGATTTTTCAAATCTTACTAGTGTTAATTTGGACGAATATGTAGGACTTGATGGAGAGAACCCTCAATCTTATCGTTACTTTATGCAAGAAAATCTATTCAATAAAAAGCCATTTAAAGAAAGCTTTTTACCTCGTGGCGTCAAAGATAATGCAGAGGAAGAAGTAGAACGCTATAATCAAATTCTTGCTGACCATCCAGTTGATTTGCAAATTCTTGGAATTGGTCGAAACGGTCACATTGGCTTTAATGAACCGGGAACTCCATTTGATAGTCAAACGCATCTTGTAGATCTTGATCAGTCTACTATTGAGGCAAATGCTCGCTTCTTTGATAAGATTGAAGATGTACCAACACAAGCTATCTCAATGGGAATTAAAAATATTCTTGATGCTAAATCAATTTTGCTTTTTGCTTATGGTGAATCTAAGGCAGAAGCTATCGCTGGGACTGTTGAAGGTCCTATTACTGAAAGTCTTCCAGCAAGTAGTTTGCAAAACCATCCAGATGTAACTATTATTGCGGATGCTGGAGCGTTAAGCCTATTAAAAAATTAAAAGGTATCATTCTATCATTTGAGCTATTCAAACAATTAGTTTGGATGGCTTTTTTAAATAGTAGTAATTAAAAAACAAAAATAATTACAGGACATGACAGGAAATAAAAAGTATAAATAACAAAAAAATATTTTTAGGATACAATAAATATATAAAACAATTATTTTGTAATTATATTTCAAATTATTTTATGATTAAAACTAGACTTTAATAAAAAATACTGGTATACTGAACTCGTTTACTGTTAAACAATTAAATTTAAGGAGAACACTTAAGGTGAATAAGAAAAAAATTACATTTTTTTCGTTTATGATTTTCGTATTTACTGTTATATTTTCTCTTAGCTTGAGCAAAGCTTTTGCAGAAAATACAACCAGTGGCAAGACTGTTGACACAATTACTTCACTCAATATTACGAATGAAAAAGGTGGTAATCTTGATAAAGATTTGCAGCAGTGGGTTACATTTAAGCTAAATGCAAATTATGACTTAACAGATAAAAATGTTAAAGCTGGCGATACAACTACAGTTGATCTATCAGATTTTCTATATATAGAATCCCAAAACTTTGAAATTCGTGATGAGAAAACAAATGAAATTATCGCAAATGCTCAGATTGATGAAACAAAAAAACATATCGTTTTAACTTATACAGATTACGTAGAAAAACACTCTGATACCAAAGGTTCTTTTTATGTCTATACTCGAGTAGATTTCCAAAAACATCCTGAAGAAGGAGAAATCCCTGTTGAGGTAACGATTAATGGGAAAACACAAGTAGTTGGAAAAGTTAACTTCACCGGTGTTGGAGATGGAAATCCTGTGTTGTTTTCTAAAACAGGATGGGTAAGTAGTGAAGATCAAAAGACTCTTTCATATACCATTTCAATCAACCGTACTAAGGAAAGCCTTCAAGATGCTACAGTAGAAGATACTTTGAAGTTTTCTAATGCAACTTATATCAAAGATAGCATTCGAGTAATCAAAGGTAAGTTTGAGTATGTCAATGGTCTTTGGGAATTTACTGATAGAACAGATGTAACAGACCAACATACTGTTACAGTAAGTAAAGATGGCCAGTCATTTGTTATTGAACTTGGTGATATCACAGAAAATGACCAATACCGCATTGAATATAATGTTCAAGCAAATTATTCACCGGCAGACGGAGAAGTATTAAATAATGATGCTGTCCTAAAAGGTAAAGGAAAGGCTGTTAAATATGTTGAGCAATCCACTGTCGTTCAAGTAGCAGGTGGTTCTGGGGTTGGATACGTATTTACGATTAATATTCATAAAGTTGATGATGAAAATCAACCAGTAGCTGGTGCTAAGTTTAAAGTCGTACGACAAGCTAATAATCAAGTTATTGGAGAATACGTTACAGATGCTGAAGGAAAAATTACAGTAACTGGTCTTTTAAAAGATAAGTATATTCTCACAGAGGTTGAAGCGCCAAAAGGTTATGTTATGAATGCTGCAGATACAGAAGTAAATGCAACAGATTTTGGAGCAGATAAGTCAGTTACGAAAACAATTGTCAATCCAAAAGAACAAACCACAACAACGACTACAACGACAACTACCACCACAACAACGACAACAACAGAAGAGCCAACGACAACTTCAACAACGACAACGAAAGAAGAGCCAACGACAACTTCAACAACGACAACAACAGAAGAGCCAACGACAACTTCAACAACGACAACGAAAGAAGAGCCAACGACTACTTCAACAACGACAACGAAAGAAGAGCCAACGACTACTTCAACAACGACAACAACAGAAGAACCAACGACAACTTCAACAACGACAACGACAGAAGAGTCAACGACAACTTCAACAACGACAACAACAGAAGAGTCAACGACAACTTCAACAACGACAACAACAGAAGAACCAACGACAACGACAACAACTTCAAAACCAGATGTTCCTGGTACGACTACAACTGAGGAAAAACCAAACCTTCCAAATACTGGGGAGTCTACTAGTTTAGCACTAGTTATTGCAGGTGTTGTGATGTTTGCAGGTGCTCTAGTTCTGAAAAAGAATTATTCTAAATAATTGATATAGAACAACTATAATTTTTGAAAGAGGGCTCTAATGTCCTCTTTTTTATGAATGAAATGAATAAATTGCACCATTTTTTCTTGACAATTTATATCATTCCATGTAAAATAGAATAGATCTTGAACTTGAAGGGAGTGAAAAAAATGTCTAAAACAGTAGTACGTAAGAATGAATCTCTTGACGATGCACTTCGTCGTTTCAAACGTGCGGTTACTAAAGCTGGTACTCTTCAAGAAACACGCAAACGTGAATTCTATGAAAAACCTTCTGTAAAACGTAAACGTAAATCAGAAGCAGCTCGTAAACGTAAAAAATTCTAATTGAAGTGAAAGGCTAGACTTGTCTAGTCTTTTTTTGCACACTGTTTAGAGATAGGATGAACTTATGAAAGAGTATATAAAAGAATATCAAAAGATGCGCGAAAAACGCTTTAAGGATTGGGGTTATTTTTCTGACCCTATAAACTGGCAGGAATTTGAAGAGTCTAATCAGAGGATTTTTCAAAAGTATTTGAAGGATTCGAAAGTATTGTCCGATAATGTTTTAAGGACAAAGTTGTACAGTAGCTTATTGCTAGATGATATCAAGTATTTTGCATACTATATAGCTTTTTTAGACGGAGATTACAAACAATTAAATAATGCTCTGTGGCAAACAGGAAGAGAAGAATTGATTAGAGGAGGTTTGCTTGCAAGTGGAACAATCTATACTGATGGTATTTTAAGGGGCTTATTTACCTCTTTTGCATGTAACGATTTTTCAGTCATTTCATCTTATATACCAAAAGACTTGCCTTTACTGAAAGGAACCTATTATCCCCAAAATGTCATCAATCTTTTGCACGCTCTTTATTATCAGGATGAAGACAGATTATCAGAGTCTATCATATTGGCACAACAGTTTCTAGAGAAGAAAAAACGAACAGGTATGGAAGAATTTTCTGTTCGTTACTTTATAAACTTGGCAAGAAAAGACGCAGCTGGGATAAGCCAAAACTTACAAAACTTATGCCTAGCTTATCAGAGACGGGGTTATCCCTTTGAGAAGATAGATAAATGCTTCGCTGATGAAGTTCATGGTCTTTATCGCTTGGTGAAATATTTTGATGATTCCATGTTTGAAGAAGTTAGTATGCCGTCTCATAAGACTTTTCTGCAGGAATTTGAAAAATGGCAGGTTCAAAATCAGTTTCCACAAGGACAACAGTTCTATATCTATCCACAAGATATGGCTGATGCAAACAAAATACTAAAAAATGAACTTCCGAGAATTCACATAGAAAAATCAGGAAGGAATTTGGTAATAGATGTTGATCGATTTGCCGTTGATTTGGCTAAAGTATTGAATTGATGATTGTCTTATTTTCTAAATAAATCACTTGCTTACTAAGAAATAGATGTTCACCTACAATTATCAAATATAGATCTGTCTAAATTGATTCGTTGGTCAAAAAATTGTAGAAGTTATTCAATAATTTATTTGAAATATAAAAACAATCATGCATTTCAATTGAATTTTAAAGACAAATGTAGTAAAATTGTAATAAAATAGTGTAATTTTACACGGAGGTAAATAGGGATGAAAAACCAGAAAAGGTTTGGAAAATTATTAATCACTTTATTGTCTACAGGTGTGCTTTTGGCCGCTCTTCAAAGTCAAGAAATCATCACTGCTGAAGAAACAACGACTGCAGCACCTGCTACGACTGAACAGGTGGCAGATACTACTACTGCAGAAGCTGTAACAACTACAGAAACTCCTGCACGTGAAGCTAAAGAAGTAGCTGCAGAAGTGACTGGTACTATTAAAAACCATGATATTAAATATTATGAATACTATACAGATGTAGACCTTTCTTTTTCACTTACAGAAGATGATGTGAAAGAAGGAGACTATGTTACAGTTACATTAGAAAACGTCGCTATCTTAAATCAATTAAATGGCAAGGACGTCACTTACGAAGGTAAGACAATTGGTAAAATTTCAATTGTTTCGTTTGAAAACGTCAATAAAGCACGTCAAGGTTCAAACGATACAGCTCAAATGCGACAAGCTGAATTGGAATCAACACGTGCCACATTAAAAATTACATTTACGAAAGCTATTGAAGCTGAAAAACCAGATGTATTGAAACAAGTCAAGTTCCAAATTACATCAGATAACGCTTATAATGGAGCTGTAATCGCAAATAAAGACTACACTTTAAACCAAGTGATTAAAGTGGGATCTTCTTCTGTGACAAGTACAGTTGATATTCCGAAAGTAGAACAATTTGCTACTGAGACAAATTCAATCAACTTCACACCTTCTGGAAATACGATTAAATTCAAGGCTGATGGATCATATGAAACGACTACACAATTCCAAGTTCGTGGAAGTGAAGGTATGAAAGTTGGTTCAACTGTTGAGTTAGAATTCAATGATGCTTCAGGTATCGAGTGGAAAACAAGTGGTGATACTGCACTCAAAGTAGGAGATACATTTACTTCAAGATTTATCTTGCCTGTATATAGTACATATGAAGTCAATGAATATGGCGCATATGTATTCCCAACAGGTGTTGAGCCAACATTCAAAGTCACTTCTATTACAGATAAGAAAATCACGTTTGAAATGATTTCAGGAGATGTTCCAAAAGAATTAGGTGTATTCTTCGGTGTTGGTCAAAACCGTATTAATATCATCGATAAATCTAAGATTGATCTTGAAAAAATGCAATATGATGTTTCGAAAGTAGCTACGGCAACTATTGATGGGAAAAATTCAAAGGGTATCTATATTTACCGTATCATTAATGACTCTGCAGGTGCACAATTAGTTCTTGATACGCTTGTCACAGACTACAAAGATATCGATACAAAAGAAAGTCTTAAACCACAGGATAAGGGTTGGAAAGATCCAGCTACTATTGATGGATATGAGTTTGTAAAAACAGAAAAAGACCGTGAAGGAAATCGTATCCACTGGTATAAAAAAGTAGAACAAACTACGACAACAACAACTAGTACTACGACTACAACTACCACGACAACAACAACTAGTACTACGACTACTTCAACAACGACCACAGAAGAGCCAACGACTACTTCAACAACGACAACAACAGAAGAGCCAACGACTACTTCAACAACCACAACGACAGTAGAGCCAACGACTACTTCAACAACCACAACGACAGTAGAGCCAACAACTACTACAACAACAGAAGAATCAACTACCACTACTACAACAGTTGAGACAACTCCAGGTAAGTCAAGTGAAGAAACTCCTTCAGGTAAAACAACTGAAGAAACAAGACCTGAAACTACGTCTACAACATCTGAACCTAAAAAGGAATTGCCAAATACTGGTTCTAAAGAATCATTGTTTGCAACTGGTGTAGCACTCTTGGTAGCTGGTCTTGGAGTCTTGGGCTTAAAGAAACAAGATAACTAAAGTGCACTATCTATTATGAAATAATAGTCAGAAGGATTAGACAACAATTTGTTGTTTAATCCTTTTTTGTATCGTTCAAATATTATCAGATAAATTAATAGCGTAAATACGGTAAAAAATACAAACTTCTTCCTACAATCTGATATAATAGTAAGAGAACTCGATTTAAGGAGAAATATATGTCGGTTTCAGTAAAAGAAGTAATTGAGAAGCTTAGATTAGACATTGTCTATGGCGAGCCTGAATTACTTGAAAAGGAAATTAATACTGCAGATATAACGCGACCTGGTCTTGAAATGACAGGCTATTTTGATTACTATACTCCAGAGCGTATTCAATTGTTGGGGATGAAGGAATGGTCTTATCTGATCAGTATGTCTTCTCACAACCGTTATACTGTTTTGAAAAAAATGTTTCTACCAGAAACACCAGCAGTCATTGTTGCGCGTGGTCTAGTTGTTCCTGAGGAAATGTTAAAGGCAGCTAGAGAATGTAAAATCGCAATTTTAACAAGTCGTACAGCTACAAGTCGTCTTTCGGGAGAACTGTCTAGTTATCTGGACTCCCGCTTAGCAGAACGTACTAGTGTACACGGTGTCCTAATGGATATCTATGGTATGGGTGTTCTCATTCAAGGTGATAGTGGAATTGGTAAGAGTGAGACAGGTTTAGAACTAGTTAAACGTGGTCACCGCTTGGTGGCAGACGATCGAGTAGATATCTATTCTAAGGATGAAATGACTCTCTGGGGTGAACCTGCTGAAATTTTGAAACATCTGATTGAAATTCGTGGAGTAGGGATCATTGATGTCATGAGTCTATACGGTGCTAGTGCAGTTAAGGATTCTTCACAAGTTCAGCTAGCTGTTTATTTGGAAAATTATGATACAAATAAGACCTTTGATCGCTTAGGAAATAATGCTGAAGAACTAGAAGTTTCTGGAGTTACCATTCCACGTATCCGCATCCCAGTTAAAACAGGGCGCAATATTTCTGTTGTTATCGAGGCGGCAGCTATGAATTATCGTGCAAAAGACATGGGCTTTGATGCGACGCGTCTGTTTGAAGAAAGATTGACGAAATTAATTGAAAAGAACGAGGTGCAAAATGATTGATCCAGTTGCTTTTCAAATAGGTCCATTTGCCATTAGATGGTATGCACTTTGTATCGTTTCAGGCCTTATCTTAGCGGTATATTTGGCAAGTAAAGAAGCTCCTAAAAAGAAAATCTTATCAGAAGATATTCTGGACTTTATCTTAGTGGCTTTCCCTTTGTCAATCATCGGCGCGAGACTTTACTATGTTATTTTTAAATTTGACTATTATAGCCAACATTTAGGGGAGATATTTGCTGTCTGGAATGGTGGTCTTGCTATTTACGGCGGTCTAATTACCGGAGCAATCGTACTCTATTTCTTTGCTGATCGTAGATTAATCAACACATGGGATTTCTTGGATATTGCAGCTCCGAGCGTTATGATTGCGCAGAGTCTAGGACGTTGGGGAAATTTCTTTAACCAGGAAGCCTACGGAGCAGCTGTTGAAAATCTTGATTACCTACCTGGTTTTATTAAGAATCAGATGTATATCGATGGCTCATATCGGCAACCAACCTTCCTTTATGAATCTATCTGGAATCTCATTGGGTTTACGTTGATTATTATTTTTAGACGTCGATTAAAGAGTATTCGTCGTGGTTATATCACTGCCTTCTATCTAATTTGGTATGGATTTGGACGTATGATCATTGAAGGTATGCGAACAGATAGTCTCATGTTCTTTGGACTTCGAGTATCTCAATGGTTGTCAGTTCTATTAATTGGACTTGGAATTTATATTATCGTTTATCAAAATCGAAAAAAAGCACCATTTTATAATGTGAAAAAGGAGAATTAAAATGTTAGAAGTTGCTTATATCATTGTGGCAATTGCCTTGGTTGTATTCTTAGTTTATCTGATTATTACCCTTCAAAAAGTTGGTCGTGTAATCGATGAAACTGAAACGACTGTTAAAACCTTAACTTCAGATGTAAATGTTACTCTACATCACACAAACGAACTACTTGCAAAGGTCAATGTTCTTGCTGACGATATCAATGTTAAAGTTGCAACGATTGATCCACTCTTTACAGCAGTTGCAGACCTTTCTGTTTCTGTTTCTGATTTAAATGAGCAGGCTCGTGTCTTGAGTAAAAAAGCATCATCTGCAGGTTCAAAAACATTAAAGACTAGTGCAGGCTTATCTGCCGTTCGTATTGCAAGTAAGTTTTTCAAAAAATAATAAAGGAGTAAGCTCATGGGAAAATTATCATCAATCCTTTTAGGAACTGTTTCAGGTGTGGCTGTTGCCTTGTTTCTAACAAGTGAAAAAGGGAAACGTGTTACTAGTCAGGCACAAGACTTTATTGAAGATCTGAGAGAAGATCCAGAATATGCTAAGGAACAAGCTCTTGAAAAATTGACAGAAGTCAAAGAACAAACCAGAGATTTTGTTCTAAAGACAAAAGAACAAGTAGAATCAGGCGAAATTACCTTGGATTCAGTTCTTGAAAAATCTAAATCTTTAGCTCAACAAGCGACTGAAGCTTCAAAAGAGACCTTGAACAGTCTCAAGGAACAATTGGAAGAAAAAGTAGTTGTTGAAGATCCAGAAGACGGTCAAGAAATCATCATCGAAATCGAAGAAGATTAAAATAGAAATCACCATTTTTGATTCCCTTAGAGTCGGAGATGGTGATTTTTTTCTTGAGTGAATTCTTTGTGGTATAATAAATACTATGCAGAAGAAACCAACATCAGCTTATGTGCACATTCCATTTTGCACACAAATCTGTTATTATTGTGACTTTTCTAAGGTCTTTATTAAAAATCAACCAGTAGACAGCTATCTAGAACATCTACTGCAAGAATTTCATTCTTATGACATTCAGAAGTTGCGTACTCTCTATATTGGGGGAGGAACACCGACAGCCTTGTCTGCGCCACAGTTAGAGGTGCTTCTGGATGGATTGACTAAAAACTTAGATTTGTCAGTCATAGAAGAATTAACCATTGAGGCTAATCCTGGTGATTTGGATGAGGATAAGATTGCAGTTTTAAAGAATTCAGCTGTCAATCGTGTTTCATTGGGTGTCCAAACCTTTGATGACAAAATGCTGAAAAAAATTGGTCGTAGTCATTTGGAGAGAGATATCTATGAAAATATAGATCGTCTCAAGTTAGCAGGGTTTGATAATATTTCCATTGACTTGATCTACGCTCTTCCTGGTCAGACTATGGACCAGGTCAAGGACAATGTTGCCAAGGCCATCGCTCTTGATATACCTCATATGAGCCTTTATAGTTTGATTCTAGAAAACCATACGGTCTTTATGAATCGTATGCGTCGTGGGAAGTTACCACTTCCTAAAGAAGAAGTAGAGGCTGAAATGTTTGAATATATCATTGCTGAATTAGAGCGTGCTGGTTTTGAGCATTATGAAATTTCAAATTTTTCAAAACCTGGCTTTGAAAGTCGTCACAATCTTATGTACTGGGATAATGCTGAGTATTATGGTATAGGTGCAGGTGCGTCTGGCTATGTAAACGGTGTTCGCTATAAAAACCATGGGCCAATCCGCCATTATCTAAAGGCAGTAGAAGAAGGCAATGCTCGCATCAATGAGGAACTCCTGAGTCTAAGGGAACAAATGGAAGAAGAGATGTTTCTTGGACTTCGCAAGAAGACAGGAGTTTCAAAAGCAAGATTCGAAGAAAAATTTGGCACATCTTTTGAAAATTTATATGGTCAAGTTGTAAGAGATTTGTGTCATCAAGGTCTTTTACAAGTAGAAGGTCAACAAATACGAATGACAAAAAAAGGTCTCTTTTTAGGAGATACAGTAGCAGAACGATTTATATTGGAGTAGAATTATGGGCTTAACTTATCAAATGAAGATGAAAATTCCTTTTGATATGGCTGATATGAATGGCCATATCAAGTTGCCAGATGTTATTTTGTTGTCCCTGCAAGTATCAGGAATGCAATCCATTAATCTAGGAGTGAGTGACAAGGATGTTTTAGAACAGTATAATCTAGTTTGGATTATCACTGATTATGATATCGATGTTGTACGTTTACCTCAATTTGCTGAGGAAATCACAATTGAAACGGAAGCCTTGACTTACAATCGTCTATTTTGCTACCGCCGATTTACTATTTATGATGAAGATGGTCAAGAAATCATTCGCATGGTGGCTACCTTTGTCCTTATGGATCGTGAGACTCGTAAGGTTCATCCTGTAGAACCTGAAATTGTCGCTCCCTATCAATCTGAGTTTTCTAAGAAACTCCTCCGCGGGCCAAAATACACAGAGTTGGAAGACGCGATTAGCAAAGATTACCACGTTCGTTTTTATGACTTGGATATGAATGGCCACGTCAATAACAGCAAATATCTGGACTGGGTTTTTGAAGTTATAGGGGCAGATTTCCTAACCAATCATATTCCTAAAAAAATCAACCTCAAGTATGTCAAGGAAGTTCGACCAGGTGGTATGATCACTTCTAGTTACGAATTGAATCAACTAGAAAGCAATCACCAAGTCACAAGTGATGGCGATATCAATGCTCAGGCAAAGATAATTTGGCAAGAAATTAACACAGATTAGAAAGTAATATATGACTTATAAAGGCTATTTAATTGATTTAGACGGTACAATTTATAAAGGAAAAGATAGAATTCCAGCGGGAGAAGCTTTTGTACATGAGTTGCAGAAAAGGGAAATTCCTTATCTTTTTGTAACAAACAACACTACTCGTACACCTGAAAGTGTTCAAGAGATGTTGGCCAATCAGTTTAATATTGACACGCCTGTATCGACAATCTATACTGCAACCTTAGCGACTATTGATTACATGAATGATTTAGGTCTTGAAAAGACTGTTTATGTGATTGGAGAAGCAGGGCTCAAGGAAGCAATCAAAGCAGCTGGTTATGTTGAAGATAAAGAAAATCCAGCCTATGTGGTTGTAGGTTTGGACTGGCAAGTTGACTATGAAAAATTTGCTACTGCAACCCTAGCTATCCATAAAGGTGCTCATTTTATCGGCACTAATCCAGATTTAAATATTCCGACAGAACGTGGACTTTTACCTGGTGCTGGTTCACTGATTACTCTTCTTGAAGTAGCAACTCGCGTAAAACCAGTTTATATTGGAAAACCAAACGCGATTATTATGGATAAGGCTGTTGAACACCTAGGACTGGAACGCCAAGAAATCGTCATGGTGGGGGATAATTATCTTACTGATATTCGCGCTGGTATTGATAATGGCATTCCAAGTCTTTTGGTGACGACAGGATTTACAAAACCTGAAGAAGTAGCGGATTTACCAATCGCCCCAACCCATGTCCTCTCAAGTCTAGCGGAGTGGAATTTCGATGAAAACTAAATTTACTTTTGTAGGAAGTCTTCTCTTTCTCCTCTCGCTTGCGATTTTATTGACCATCTACCTGTCTTGGTTGATTTACCCTCTGGAGATTTCTTGGTTAAATCTGACAAGTCGTGTTCATGTTCAACCTCAGACCATCCAACATAACTTTAATGTTTTGATGAATTATTTGACCAATCCATTGAGTCAAGTATTAGCCATGCCAGATTTCCCTTCGTCTGAATCAGGTTTACATCATTTTGCGGTTGTAAAAGGTCTCTTTCATCTAACCCAAGGAGTAGCTCTTGTTACATTACCCTTTTTCTACATTTTCTGGAACCAGGTTGTTAGAAAAGGATTTCTATCTCTATATCGCAGAGGTCTCTTGATCATGCTGTCTTTACCTTTGATTCTTGGTTTAGTTGGTGTCTTCATTGGTTTTGAACAATTCTTTACCTTGTTTCATCAGATTCTATTTGTAGGTGATGATACCTGGCTTTTTGATCCCGCTAAAGATCCGGTCATTCTCATCCTACCAGAGGATTTTTTCCTGCATGCCTTTCTTCTATTTTTCTGCTTGTATGAGTTAATTTTTGGATTCGTTTATCTACTAAGTTGGAAAAAATTACCAAAAATATCATAAATGCATAAAAATGTTTTAAAAATTTTACGAAAAACCTATTTTTCTTTAAAAAATAGGTTTTTTTACGGAAATAACTAGTCAAGCGCTTTATTTTTTTGTATAATAGGGTTAGAAAAGTATGCAAAGAAGAGAATAGCATGATTACACTATTTTTATCACCGAGTTGTACATCATGTCGTAAGGCAAAGGCCTGGCTTGATAATCATAAAGTGCCTTTCCAAGAGCACAACATTATGACCAGTCCTTTATCAAGAAAAGAATTGCAACACATTCTTTCCTTGACCGAAAACGGTACCGATGACATTATTTCAACTCGTTCAAAAATTTTCCAAAAGTTAAATATCGATGTGGAAAGTATCTCGGTGACAGAGTTGCTTAATTTAATTGAGCAATATCCTAGTCTTTTGCGTCGTCCAATCATCATTGATGATAAACGTATGCAGATTGGCTTTAATGAAGATGAGATTCGTGCATTTCTTCCTCGCAGTTACCGTAAGCAAGAATTGAAAGAAGCTACATTAAGAGCTGGTATTAATTAGATGAATAAACAGTATAGTTACCCACTAGATTTGTCGTGGAGCACTGAAGAACTTGCTTCAGTGCTTTCTTTTTTTAATGATGTTGAAGCAGCCTATGAAACACAGGTAGAAGCAAAGAAATTATTAGATTCCTATAAATTGTTCAAGTCTGTTGTGCCCAGCAAGAGTGAAGAAAAACGTTTGGGACGTGAATTTGAATCAGTGAGTGGATACTCTTTCTACCGTGCGGTCCAATTGGCAAAAGAAAAAGGAGAAGGGAAGATTTCACTTGGAAAATAAATTTACATTTGCCAAAGAAATTGTTAGGGAAGCTGGGGAATACATTCTCCAGCATATGAAAGAAGATCTCCATGTTGAGAAAAAGTCTTCCCCTACAGATTTGGTAACTAAGTTAGATAAAGAAGTTCAAGACTTACTTATTAAAAAAATCCGTTCTCGCTATCCAGATGATCTATTTTGTGCAGAAGAAGGCTGCATGCGTGCAGCAGTAGGACAAGGTTCTGTATGGATTATTGATCCTATTGATGGAACCAACAACTTCGTGGCACAAGGTGAAGACTTTGCTGTTATGCTGGCCTATTTTGAGGAAGGTGTTGGTAAATTTGGTGTTATTTATGATGTCATGAAAGGTGATTGTTACCATGGTGGAGGAGACTTCCCGCCCTGTCGCAATGACGAACCTTTGCCACTCTTTAAAAAGAGACCCTTGAGAGAATTTTTGGTAGCTGGTAATTCTGGAATGTTAGCGACTAACGAATGGGGCTTAGCAGATTTGGGAAATGCTGCACTTGGTACACGAGTTTATGGCAGCGCCGCTATTAGTTTTGCCAAGGTGCTATCAGGTCGACTTTTAACTTATATCACTTATTTACAACCTTGGGATTATGCGGCTGCAAGTATTCTAGGTGAGAGTTTGGGTTATAAGGTTTTTACGATTGCTGGTGAGGAAGTCGATTTTCAAACACGGCAGGCCGTTATGATGGTGCCAGTCGAGATGAAAGATGAGATTCAATCCTATATCTATGAAAGGAAATAAACCTACATGCAATTTCCAGATGGATTTGTAAAAAAATACGAAACAATATTGGGAGATGAGGCAAGAGCTTTTCTTGCCTCTTTTGATGATGAGGCTGTTTCCGCTTTTCGTATCAACCCTTTAAAAGAAAGACAGCTTTCTTTTTCAGATGCTATTCCCAATACACCCTGGGGCTACTATGGGAAGGTTTCAGGGAAATCACCAGAACATGTAACTGGTTTGGTCTATTCACAAGAACCTGCCGCACAAATGGTCGCTCAAGTAGCTCAGCCAAAGCCAGGTATGAAGGTCTTAGACTTGGCAGCGGCACCTGGTGGGAAATCTACTCAACTGGCAGCCTATCTAGCTGGTGAGGGTATTTTAGTTTCTAACGAAATTTCAAGCAAACGGTCAAAGATTTTAGTTGAAAATATGGAACGCTTCGGTGCGACTAATGTCGTTGTGACCAATGAATCTGCAGACCGTCTAGTCAAGGTTTTTAAAGGCTATTTTGACCTGATCGTTTTAGATGCACCTTGCTCAGGAGAAGGGATGTTTCGTAAACAACCTGACGCTATGGATTATTGGAGTGTCGATTATCCTAGTCAATGCGCTAGTTTACAACGTGAAATTTTATCAGATGCTGTTACCATGTTGGCTGAAGGAGGTCGACTAGTCTATTCAACCTGTACCTGGGCGCCAGAAGAAAACGAATTAATCATTAACTGGCTTCTAGATACCTACGATTTTGAATTGATTCCAATCGAACATATCAATGGTATGTCACAAGGAATCAACCAATCTGAAACAGCTCGGATGTACCCTCATCTCTTTAAGGGAGAAGGTCAGTTTGTTGCCCATCTGCAGTTTAAGGGACAAAACAAGACTGTGAAGTTCAAGCCTTCTAAATCCAACCTATCTCGTGAACAGATTTCCTTATGGCAGGATTTTGAGAAAAAACACCTTAAAGAAAAACTGACCGGTGTCCTACAAGTTTTTGGTGACCAACTTTATCTTTTGCCAAGCGAATTACCAAACTTGAGTAAGCTCAAAATCGCTCGTAATGGACTTCATCTAGGGACTTTCAAGAAGAAGCGCTTTGAACCTAGTTTTGCTCTTGGTTTAGCTTTAAAACCAAGCCAAGTCAAGCAAGGAATCGAAATTCATCAAGAAGACTTTGTCAAATATGTGGCTGGTGAAACAGTCCAATTAGCTGAAACTCTTCCAAATGGTTGGTACCAAGTTTTGGTTGGTGGAAATGGTCTAGGTTTTGCAAAAGTGACCGGAAATACCTTGAAGAATTATTTCCCCAAGGGTTTGAGGTTTAAGGTAAATAACTAGTCAAAAACAGTATTCTATGTTATAGTGGAAGTATGGATTTTCCCTGAAAACAATAGAAAATAGGGCGAAAATTCAAGCTATTCATCATTATTTTCAAGGAGACAAATAGTGAAAAAATTTAAAAAACTCACCATCTCTCTTGCAACTCTTTTACTTGCTGGGTCGCTAGCAGGATGTGCAAGTTGGATTGATCGTGGGGAGTCTATGACGGCTGTCGGTTCAACTGCTCTTCAACCTTTAGTCGAGGCGGCAGCAGATGAATTTGCGTCCGCACACATTGGTAAAACAGTCAATGTTCAAGGCGGTGGTTCAGGTACAGGTCTGTCTCAAGTCCAGTCTGGAGCGGTAGACGTCGGTAACTCGGATGTATTTGCTGAGGAAAAAGACGGAATCGATGCATCTGCCTTAGTTGACCACAAGGTAGCTGTTGCGGGAATAGCTGTTATCATCAACAAAGAAGTAGATGTTGATAATCTTACGACAGAACAACTTCGCAAAATTTTTACAGGTGAAATTACCAACTGGAAAGAAGTCGGCGGTAAGGATTTAGCTGTTTCTATTATCAACCGTGCTGCGAGCTCAGGTTCTCGTGCTACCTTTGACAGTGTGATTATGAATGGTCAGTCAGCGGTTCAAAGTCAGGAACAGGATTCAAACGGTATGGTGAAGTCCATAGTTTCCCAAACACCAGGTGCTATCTCATACTTGGCTTTCGCCTATGTTGATGATTCTGTTGGGACTATTAAACTTAACGGCTATGAACCAATTTCTGAGAATGTAACCACGAATAACTGGCCTTTGTGGTCTTATGAACACATGTATACTCTTGGTGAGCCAAAAGAATTAGTTGCAGAATTCTTGAACTTTGTTCTTTCAGATGAAGCTCAGAATGGAATCGTAAAAGGAATGGGCTATATTTCTGTCAAGGAAATGAAGGTTGAAAAAGATGCTGCAGGAACTGTGACAGTGCTAGAAGGGAGTCAATAATGAATCAAGAAGAATTATCTAAAAAATTGCTCTCTCCGTCAAAGAACTCTCGTCTTGAGAAATTAGGAAAAGGACTAACCTTTGCCTGCCTTTCTTTGATTGTCATCATCGTTGCTATGATTTTGATTTTCGTAGCCCAGAAAGGCTTATCGACCTTCTTTGTCAATGGAGTCAACATTTTTGATTTTCTATTTGGACAGACTTGGAATCCATCTGGGAAACAATTTGGTGCCCTACCAATGATTTTAGGTTCCTTTATTGTTACCATCTTATCGGCTCTGATCGCGACACCATTTGCCATTGGTGCTGCAGTTTTTATGACTGAGGTGTCACCAAAAGGAGCCAAAATTTTGCAACCAGCTATCGAGCTCCTAGTTGGGATTCCTTCAGTAGTTTATGGATTTATCGGTTTGCAGGTCGTGGTACCTTTTGTACGTACTGTCTTTGGTGGTACTGGTTTTGGTATTTTATCAGGAATTTTCGTTCTCTTTGTTATGATTTTGCCGACTGTAACCTTCATGACAACAGATAGCTTACGTGCGGTTCCTCGTCACTACCGTGAAGCAAGTTTAGCCATGGGAGCGACTCGTTGGCAAACAATCTGGCGTGTAACCTTGAAGGCTGCTCGTTCAGGTATTTTTACGGCAGTAGTCTTCGGAATGGCGCGTGCCTTTGGTGAAGCCCTTGCGATTCAGATGGTTGTCGGTAACTCAGCAGTTGTTCCAACTTCATTGACGACACCAGCAGCGACTCTGACATCTGTTTTGACCATGGGAATCGGAAATACCGTTATGGGAACTGTTGATAATAATGTTCTTTGGTCACTGGCCTTAGTATTGCTCTTGATGAGTTTGGCCTTTAACAGTGTCATTAAATTGATTACGAAAGAAAGAGGAAAGAAAAACTATGCACGCTAAGAAATTAGATAAACTTGCAACAGCTGTCCTCTATACCATCGCAGGAATCATCGTGACCATTCTAGCTTCCTTGATTCTTTATATCTTGGTTCGAGGCTTGCCGCATGTTTCTTGGTCATTCTTGACTGGAAAATCATCCTCTTATCAAGCAGGTGGTGGTATTGGAATTCAACTTTATAATTCCTTCTTCCTTTTGGTCATTACCTTATTCATTTCTGTGCCTCTATCAATGGGGGCTGGAATTTACTTGGCTGAGTATGCTAAAAAAGGTCGTGTTACCAATTTCGTTCGTACCTGTATTGAGATTTTGTCTTCATTACCATCAGTCGTTGTAGGTCTCTTTGGTTATCTCATCTTTGTAGTTCAGTTTGAGTATGGATTTTCTATTATTTCAGGTGCCTTGGCTTTGACCGTCTTTAACCTACCTCAGATGACTCGTAACGTTGAAGACAGTTTGAAGCACGTTCACCATACGCAACGTGAAGCTGGTTTGGCACTTGGTCTTTCTCGTTGGGAAACAGTCCTTCATGTCGTTATTCCTGAAGCTCTTCCTGGAATTGTAACGGGGATTGTGCTTGCATCAGGTCGTATCTTTGGTGAAGCTGCAGCTCTTATCTATACTGCAGGACAATCTGCGCCAGCTCTTGACTGGTCTAACTGGAACGTTCTAAGTGTATCTAGTCCAATTTCAATCTTCCGCCAAGCAGAAACCTTGGCTGTTCATATCTGGAAAGTCAACAGTGAAGGAACTATTCCTGATGGAACACTTGTTTCAGCAGGTTCTGCTGCGGTGCTCCTCATCTTTATCTTAATCTTTAACTTTGGAGCACGTAAACTCGGAAGCTATCTACATAAGAAATTAACGGCAGCCTAAAGGAGAAGCCATGTCAAAATATAATTGGGATGAAAGGCATATCATTACTTTTCCAGAAGAAAAAGTGGCCCTCTCTACGAAGGATTTACATGTTTACTACGGTAAGAATGAATCCATCAAGGGCGTGGATATGCAATTCGAAAAAAATAAAATTACGGCCTTGATTGGTCCATCAGGATCTGGGAAATCAACCTACCTACGCAGTCTCAATCGTATGAATGATACCATTGATATTGCTAAGGTTACTGGACAAATTCTCTATCAGGGAATTGACGTTAACCGTCCTGAAATCAATGTTTATGAAATGCGTAAACATATCGGAATGGTGTTCCAACGTCCAAACCCATTTGCTAAATCAATCTACCGCAACATCACCTTCGCACATGAACGTGCAGGAGTTAAGGACAAGAAGGTCCTTGATGAAATTGTAGAAACCTCTCTTCGCCAGGCTGCCCTCTGGGATCAGGTCAAAGATGACCTCCATAAGTCAGCCTTGATGCTTTCAGGTGGTCAGCAGCAACGTCTCTGTATCGCGCGTGCTATTTCTGTAAAACCAGACATTCTCTTGATGGATGAGCCGGCATCAGCCTTGGATCCGATTGCGACAGCTCAGCTAGAGGAAACTATGCTTGAGTTGAAGAAGGACTTCACCATCATCATCGTGACCCATAGCATGCAACAGGCTGCGCGTGCGAGTGACTACACTGGATTTTTCTACTTAGGTGATTTGATTGAGTACGATAAAACGTCAAACATTTTCCAAAATGCCAAGCTACAGTCTACCAATGACTATGTAACTGGACACTTTGGTTAGAAAGGAAACAGTATGACAGAACCGATTTTACAGGTCAAAGACCTGTCTGTTTATTACAACAAAAAGAAGGCCTTGAATAGTGTTTCCTTATCTTTCCAACCCAAGGAAATTACCGCCCTTATCGGTCCCTCTGGATCTGGGAAATCAACACTTCTAAAGGCTATCAATCGTATGGGAGATTTAAATCCAGAGGTGACAACTACTGGATCAGTGGTATACAATGGTCACAATATTTATAGTCCACGTACCGATACGGTTGAATTACGTAAGGAAATCGGAATGGTTTTCCAACAACCCAATCCTTTCCCAATGTCCATCTATGAAAATGTTGTCTATGGTCTTCGAATTAATGGAGAAAAAGATAAGAACGTTTTGGACGAAGCTGTAGAAAAAGCTTTACAAGGGGCCTCTATTTGGGATGAGGTTAAGGACCGTTTGCATGATTCTGCAATTGGTCTGTCTGGTGGACAGCAGCAACGTGTCTGTGTTGCCCGTGTTTTGGCAACTAGTCCAAAGATTATCCTCTTGGATGAGCCGACCTCAGCCTTAGACCCTATTTCAGCTGGGAAAATCGAAGAAACCCTATATAGTCTCAAGGACAAGTACACCATGCTATTGGTTACTCGTTCCATGCAGCAAGCATCTCGAATCTCTGATAAAACAGGCTTTTTCCTCAATGGAGATTTGATTGAATTTAACGATACCAAGGAAATGTTCCTCTATCCACAACATAAGGAAACAGAAGATTACATTTCAGGTAAATTTGGATAAGGAGAAAAAGATGTTACGATCTCAATTTGAAGAAGATTTAGAGAAATTGCATAACCAATTCTACGCTATGGGACAAGAAGTTCTTTCCCAAATCAATCGAACTGTACGTGCTTTTGTCACTCATGACCGTGACTTGGCTAAAGAAGTCATCGAGCAAGACGCAGAAGTCAATGAATACGAATTGAAACTTGAAAAGAAATCATTTGAAATCATTGCCCTTCAACAGCCAGTATCACAAGACTTACGTACAGTTCTAACAGTTCTAAAGGCTGTTTCAGACTTGGAACGTATGGGAGACCATGCTGTATCCATTGCTGAGGCAACCATTCGTATGAAGGGGGAACAACGCATCCCAGCAGTCGAAGAAGAAATCAAAAAAATGGGACGAGATGTTAAAGATTTCGTAGAAACAACCCTTGAACTTTACCTAAACGGATCAGTTGATAAGGCCTATGAAGTTGCAACCATGGATGAAAAAATCAACCATTACTTTGAAAATATTCGTGATCTGGCAACTGAAGAAATTAGAAAGAATCCAGATGCTATTGTCACAGGTCGCGATTACTTCCAAGTGATTTCATACTTGGAGCGTATCGGTGACTATGCAAAGAATATCTGTGAATGGGTTGTTTACTTTGAAACAGGTAAAATTGTAGAATTGTAAAATATATAGAAGATAAAAATTATTGTGAAAGCTTACTTTTTAATATAGTAAGCTTTCATTGTATCGATAGTTTACTTTGTCAGAGGTGAATAATGAACTATATACAGAGTATAAGAAAAAAAGTTGGAAAAGATAAAATTATTCTAAATTTTACTTGTGGAATTTTAAGTCAATCAGGAAAAATATTATTACAAAAACGAGCAGACAAAGGAACTTGGGGGTTACCAGGTGGTGCTATTGAATTAGGTGAATCGGCTGTAGAAGCATTAGTGAGAGAGTTTTATGAAGAAACTGGAGTGAAAGTAATAGTGAAAAAACTCTTAAATGTTTATACAAAATATTCAGATAGTTATCCAAATGGTGATGAGGCACAAGTTATTACAATGTTGTATTTAGTTACATCTGAAACTTCGATCTCTACAAATGTTTTTACGAGTGATGAAACTTTAGAATTAGGGTTGTTTGATCACAGGGACATGCAAAATATCACAATTGTAAACCAGCAACATCAAGATATGATAAATGATTTTTTTGAAAATTGTTTCCCAATAGATAGATAAACCAATCATTGAATTTGTATTTTTTATAAATTTATTCTATGGAAAACGCAAGAAAATGTTGACAATTATTTTTAATTAAGTTATAATTATACAAAATCAACAGAGAGGTTGTTTATTTATGAAGTTTAAAAAATGGATATTTGTTTTATGTAGTTTTCTTGTAAGTTTCTTTTTAGTAGCTTGTCAATCGTCTAGCTCAAGCTCACAGTCTGCAGTAGAGGCTATCAAACAAAAAGGGAAATTAGTGGTCGCAACTAGTCCAGACTATGCACCTTTTGAGTTTCAAGCTTTAGTAGACGGGAAAAACCAAGTGGTAGGTGCTGATATTGACATGGCACAAGCCATCGCTGATGAACTTGGAGTGAAATTGGAAATTTCAAGCATGAGTTTTGATAATGTCTTGACCAGTCTTCAAACTGGGAAAGCTGATTTGGCTATTGCGGGAATCAGTGCAACTGAAGAAAGAAAAGAAGTTTTCGATTTCTCAATTCCTTACTATGAAAACAAAATTAGCTTTCTAATTAGAAAATCTGATCTTGAAAAATACAAGGATTTGGATTCTCTAGCAAGTGCAAATATCGCTGCTCAAAAAGGAACTGTTCCAGAATCTATGGTTAAGGAGCAACTTCCAAAAGCACAGTTGACTTCATTGACCAATATGGGAGAAGCTGTTAATGAGCTTCAATCAGGTAAGGTTGATGCTGTTCATATGGATGAGCCTGTTGCTTTAAGCTATGCTGGTAAAAACTCTGATTTGGCTGTTGCTACAGTCAGCTTGACCATGAAAGAAGGCGAAGCAAATGCTGTTGCTATCAAAAAAGGCAACTCAGATTTGAAAGAAGTAGTTGATAAGGTCATCCAAAAACTCAAAGATGACGGCACTTATCAAACTTATCTTGAAAAGGCTGCTAAGCTAACAGAAGTAGAACAATAAAAAATAACAGAGGCTGGGACAAAAGTCCTAGCCTCTCAATTGTCATTGGATTATCAAGCAAGACGCAGTGGTTGAGTGGGCTCTACTACGCTGATTTCATCAGCTTTTACAGCCTTACTCAACTGTGCGGAGGTGGGACGACGAAATCGAATTCTAACGAATTACCGATTTCTGTCCCACTCTCTGTTTTTAAGTAATTTAATGTTGTTTCAAGACTTTCTAAAGGAACCTTAGCAAATTGATAAGGGCAAGTCTCAATGTAGGACGATTCGAAAAAGTCTAGATTTAAAGAGCTATGTTTGAGCCTTGCAATCTTAGGATAGTTCCTGAGATCAAGCAAAAGTCCATCATGGAGAGGATAGTTTGGTAGGGAAAGGGGATAAGATTTTAATAGCCTATGAATGAAGTCTTGACTTTTCTCTTGCAGTGCCAATCTTGCTAATCTATTTTTTTCAAAAAGCTGACTATCGATGTAGAGTGATAAAGCCTTTTGCATAATGAGGTTGTTATCATAGTCCAGAATGTTTTTGTAGGCCACAAAAAGACTTTTAATAGGATTTGGAAGTATGAGAGCAGTGATTCGAAGTGCGGGGAAAATACTTGTTGAAAAAGACTTGATGTAGATGACCAAATCTTTTTGGTCCAAATAATGAAAGGTTTGTCCCATTTTAGGATCCAGGTCACCTAGATAGTCATCTTCAACTATATAGATTTGATATTTTGCAGCTAAGTCAAGGATAGCAAGTTTTTCCTCCTCAGAATAGGAATGCCCCAGAGGATAATGAAAACGAGGAATGGTATAGAAAAACTTAATCTTTCCACTCTTAAACTGTTTCTCAAGTTCGTTTAGGTCAATACCGTCCACCCGACGTTCAATGGTTTGATAGGGAATGTTTTGAGCTAGTAGTAGTTGATTCATCCGATGATAGGTCGGTTGTTCAACCAGTATTTCCTGAGCTTGACCTGGAAAATCAATCTGAGAAAGAATAAACAGTGCTTGCTGGGTTCCAGACGTCATGACTAACTGGTCTGCCTTACTATAAATCGCTTGATCAAAAAGTAATGTCTGAACAGATTTTCGTAATTCTTCTAAGCCCTCTTGGTTTTCATAGTAGTTGTAGAGATAATTTTCTCGTCCAATCAAGCTTTCATTGACGCAAAGCCGAAAATCATCATAGGCAGCCACATGTTCATCGTTAACTGAGATAATTAGGTCTTCGTGACTGGTTTGTTGTTCCAATACATAATAACCACTTTGAGGTTTGGAGTAAATGTATTTCTCGTATCGAAGTTCCATGAGTGCACGCTGAACAGTGTCCTTACTGCAGTGGAAATCTTGACTGAGTCTTCGAATAGATGGCAGGCGACTTCCTGTTGCAAATCTACCTGATTCTATCTCATTTTTTAGATAGTGAACAACTTGTTCGTACTTACTTTCTTGCTTCATTCCAGACCTCTCTTGATTTTGTTACATTGTACCTTTTTTTTAGAAGTTTGGCAATGTTATACTCTTCGAAAATCTCTTCAAACCGCGTCAACGTCACCTTGCCATACTCAAGTAAAGGCTGCGGCTAGTTTCCTAGTTTGCTCTTTAATTTTCATTAAGTATTAAAAGGCAGTCTAGCATTCAATTCTAATCAGAAATGTGATATACTTAGTAAGTAAAATTTTCAAAGAATAGTGAGATGATAAAGGTGCAAGAACCAGTTAAATTATTCCAATATAATACTTTGGGAGCATTGATGGCAGGACTTTACGGTGGAACTATGACCGTTGGTGAATTGCTTGAACATGGAGATTTAGGGCTAGGAACCCTAGATTCTATCGATGGGGAGTTAATTGTCTTAGATGGAAAAGCTTATCAGGCTAAAGGGTCAGGTGACAAACCTGAAATCGTGGAAGTTTCACCAGATGCACTGATTCCTTATGCGGCAGTTGTACCCCACCAGGCAGAAGTTATTTTCCGCCAACGTTTTGAAATGACTGATAAGGAACTAGAAAAACGTATTGAGTCCTACTATGATGGAGAAAATCTTTTCCGTTCGATTAAGATTCATGGTGATTTTAAACACATGCATGTTCGCATGATTCCAAAATCGACAAGCGAAACGAAGTTTGCTGAGGTTGCGACTCATCAGCCTGAATATAGTTGCGAAAATGTTTCTGGGACTATCGTTGGATTCTGGACACCTGAAATTTTCCATGGTGTCAGTGTCGCAGGCTATCATTTGCACTTTATTTCAGATGATCTAACCTTTGGTGGTCACGTTATGGACTTTATCATCAAGGAGGGAATCGTAGAGGTTGGAGCTGTCGATCAGTTGGATCAACGTTTCCCTGTCCAAGATCGTCAGTACCTCTTTGCTGAGTTCAATGTTGATGAGATGAAAAAAGATATCGATCAGGCTGAATAAAAGGAGAAAAGTATGAAAATTCATGTAATAATTACTATGATAGCTTTAGTTGTATTTCTTATAGCAGCCATTTGGTATGCAAAAAAGAAATACAAGATTAACCTTTCGGTACTAGGTCTTGGGGCAGTGGCATTCTTTGTTTCTTCTCAAGTCTTGGAGAAAATCGTTCATCTCCTAGTTCTTCATCCACAAAAAGACGGAACTATTTCGCTCATGCAGGAGCACCCTTTTTTATATGTCCTTTATGGAATTGCTATGGCAGCTATCTTTGAAGAAACGGCTCGCCTTGTCTTCTTTAAATGGTTAGAGAAGAAGAGAAACTTAGAAGATTCAGATGCCTTAGCTTATGGGTTGGGGCATGGAGGTTTGGAGTTGCTCTACCTAGGAATGGGAAGTTTGATTAGTCTTTTGATCCTCCTTTCATTATTAGAGTCTCCAAATCCCGATGTAGCAAATCTCCTTCCTAAAACTACACTCGAAACAGTCCAATCTCTATCTGGATGGCAGGTTTATTTACTCGGTGTTGAGCGTGTGCTTGCTCTGGTGATGCAAATTGGTCTCTCTTTCTGGGTTTATCAAGCAGTCCGTCAAAAAACTTGGATTTACCTAGTAGCTGCTTATGGTTTGCACGCCTTATTCGATCTAGCTCCTAGTCTTTCACAGGTTGGTTGGATTTCAAATCCGCTTCTTGTCGAAGGATTGTTAGCAGTGGAAGTTGTTCTATTTGTATACTTTACAAAAACTATCTTGTATAAAAAATAATCATGCAAAAGAGGTCTGACCTCTTTTTTACTTGTGTGAATAAAAAAGCTTTTCAAATCGTCGAAAAAAATCGCTAAAAATGGTATAATGGAATGAATTTTATTAAAAGGATAAGAAAGATGACTGTATTAGATAAATTAAAAGAAACCTTAGAAGGAATTGATATTCGATTCGATGAGCCATTGAAAACTTATACCTATACCAAAGTCGGAGGGAAGGCAGATTACTTAGCTTTTCCTCGTAATCATTATGAGATGGCCCGTGTGGTTAAGTTCGCTAATCAAGAAAATATCCCATGGATGGTTCTTGGAAATGCCAGTAATATTATTGTCCGAGAAGGCGGAATTCGTGGCTTTGTCATTATGTGTGACAAACTCAACTGTGTTTCTGTAGATGGTTATACCATTGAAGCAGAGGCTGGAGCTAACCTGATTGAGACCACTCGTATAGCTCTTCGTCATAGCTTGACTGGTTTTGAGTTTGCCTGTGGCATTCCCGGAAGCATCGGTGGTGCTGTCTTTATGAATGCTGGTGCTTATGGTGGTGAGATTGCTCATATCTTGCAATCGTGTCAGGTTTTAACCAAAGAAGGTGAAATCGAGACTTTATCTGCCAAAGACTTAGCCTTTGGTTATCGTCATTCAGCCATTCAAGATTCTGGTTCAGTAGTCTTATCGGCTAAATTCGCACTATCTCCAGGGAATTACGAGACTATTAATCAAGAAATGGAACGTTTGACTCACCTTCGAGAACTCAAACAACCGTTGGAGTATCCATCTTGTGGTTCTGTCTTTAAACGTCCGGTTGGGCATTTTGCAGGGCAATTGATTTCAGAAGCTGGTTTGAAGGGCTACCGTATCGGTGGTGTCGAAGTCTCAGAAAAACATGCAGGCTTTATGATAAATGTAGCTGATGGAACTGCTAGAGATTATGAAGACTTAATTGAGTCTGTCATTGAAAAAGTTAAAGAACATTCAGGTGTTACCCTCGAGCGAGAAGTACGTATCTTGGGTGAACACGAATAACATTATTTTTACATAGTATTCAAAGATTGGGATTTTATTGCTAAGTGAGGTTTAGGTCATTTTATTTCCTACGCTTGTGTCTAGCATTTAACAAGGTCCCAATCTGTTAATTTACGAAGAAAAAGGAATTTAGAGGAATTGAAAAAACCAATTATCGAATTCAGAAACGTTTCTAAAGTTTTTGAAGACAGTGACACTATGGTTCTCAAGGATATTAACTTTGAGTTGGAAGAAGGAAAATTTTATACACTGCTAGGAGCTTCTGGTTCAGGAAAATCAACCATCCTAAATATCATTGCAGGTTTGCTGGATGCAACGACGGGAGACATTTTGCTAGACGGCGTGCGTATCAATGACATCCCGACCAATAAACGCGATGTTCACACGGTTTTCCAATCTTACGCCTTGTTCCCACATATGAATGTCTTTGAAAATGTTGCCTTTCCATTGCGATTGCGTAAGGTCGATAAGAAAGAAATCGAACGACGTGTGCTAGAAGTTCTCAAGATGGTACAGTTGGAAGGTTTTGAAAAACGTTCTATTCGTAAGCTTTCTGGAGGACAACGTCAGCGTGTAGCTATTGCGCGTGCCATTATCAACCAGCCTCGTGTGGTACTCTTGGATGAGCCCTTGTCAGCCCTTGACTTGAAGTTGCGGACAGACATGCAGTACGAACTACGTGAACTGCAACAACGCTTGGGCATCACCTTTGTCTTTGTTACTCACGATCAGGAAGAAGCCTTGGCCATGAGTGACTGGATTTTTGTCATGAATGACGGTGAGATTGTTCAGTCAGGTACACCAGTGGATATCTATGATGAGCCCATTAACCACTTTGTAGCCACCTTTATTGGTGAATCAAATATCTTGCCAGGAACCATGATCGAGGACTACTTGGTTGAGTTCAATGGCAAACGATTTGAAGCGGTCGACGGTGGGATGAAGCCAAATGAACCGGTCGAAGTCGTTATTCGTCCAGAGGACTTGCGCATTACTCTGCCAGAAGAAGGAAAACTTCAAGTTAAAGTCGATACGCAGCTCTTCCGTGGGGTTCACTATGAGATTATCGCCTATGACGAACTTGGTAATGAATGGATGATCCACTCAACTCGTAAGGCCATCGTTGGTGAAGAAATCGGGCTGGACTTTGAACCAGAAGACATCCACATCATGCGTCTCAATGAAACAGAAGAAGAGTTCGATGCTCGTATCGAAGAGTACGTAGAAATCGAAGAGCATGAAGCAGGTTTGATTAACGCTATTGAGGAGGAAAGAGATGAAGAAAACAACCTCTAAACTCTTTGTAGTGCCCTACATGCTTTGGATTGCACTCTTTGTATTGGCACCCTTGGTCTTGATTTTTGGACAATCATTTTTCAACATCGAAGGTCAGTTCAGTTTAGAAAACTATAAATCCTATTTTGCGTCGCAAAACTTAACCTATCTCAAAATGAGCTTCAACTCTGTTCTCTATGCAGGGATTGTGACTCTAGTGACGCTCTTGATTAGCTATCCAACAGCCCTCTTTTTGACTCGTCTCAAACACCGTCAACTCTGGCTCATGCTAATCATTTTACCAACCTGGATCAACCTACTGCTTAAGGCTTATGCCTTTATCGGGATTTTTGGTCAAAATGGCTCTATTAACCAATTCCTAGAATTTATCGGAATTGGTTCTCAGCAGTTGCTATTTACAGATTTCTCCTTTATCTTTGTTGCAAGCTACATCGAGCTTCCATTTATGATTTTGCCCATCTTCAATGTCTTGGATGATATGGATAATAATCTCATCAATGCCAGCTACGACCTCGGTGCAACCAAGTGGGAAACCTTCCGTCATGTCATCTTCCCTCTGTCTATGAACGGGGTGAGAAGCGGAGTTCAATCTGTCTTTATCCCAAGTTTGAGTCTCTTCATGTTGACCCGTTTGATTGGGGGGAACCGAGTGATTACTTTGGGGACTGCTATTGAGCAAAACTTCTTGACCAATGACAACTATGGTATGGGCTCAACTATCGGTGTTGTTCTTATCCTGACTATGTTTATCACTATGTGGGTGACTAAGGAAAGGAGAGAACGATGAAAAAATTATCAAATCTTTACCTAGCCTTTGTCTTTATCGTCCTTTATTTGCCAATCTTTTACCTGATCGGATATGCCTTCAATGCTGGGGATGATATGAATAGCTTTACAGGCTTTAGTTTGTCTCACTTTGAAACCATGTTTGGAGATGGAAGACTCATGCTCATCTTGGTTCAAACCTTTTTACTTGCCTTTCTATCAGCCTTGATTGCGACTATTATTGGGACTTTCGGTGCCATTTACATTTATCAATCACGTAAAAAATACCAAGAAGCCTTTCTATCACTTAATAACATTTTGATGGTTGCACCCGATGTTATGATTGGTGCCAGTTTCTTGATTCTCTTTACCCAACTCAGGTTCTCTCTTGGTTTTTTGACAGTGTTGTCTAGTCACGTGGCCTTCTCGATTCCAATCGTAGTACTTATGGTCTTGCCTCGATTGAAAGAGATGAATGGGGATATGATCCATGCGGCCTATGACCTTGGAGCTAGCCAGTTCCAGATGTTTAAGGAAATTATGCTTCCTTACTTAACGCCGTCTATCATCGCAGGCTACTTTATGGCTTTCACCTATTCGCTAGATGACTTTGCCGTGACCTTCTTTGTAACAGGGAATGGATTTTCAACCTTGTCAGTCGAGATCTACTCTCGGGCTCGTAAGGGAATTTCGCTGGAAATCAATGCTCTTTCAGCCTTGGTCTTTCTCTTTAGTATTATCCTGGTTGTAGGGTATTACTTCATTTCACGCGAGAAGGAGGAGAAAGCATGAAACGACTCTATTCATTTTTAGCAGGAATTTTAGCCATTATCCTTGTCTTATGGGGAATTTCCTATCATCTTGATAGTAAAATCAATAGTCGAGATAGCCAAAAACTAGTTATCTACAACTGGGGAGATTATATCGATCCTGAACTTTTGGAGAAATTTACAGAAGAAACAGGAATCCAAGTCCAGTACGAAACCTTTGACTCTAACGAAGCCATGTACACGAAAATCAAGCAGGGTGGGACAACCTATGATATTGCTATCCCAAGTGAGTACATGATTAACAAAATGAAGGATGAAGACCTCTTAGTTCCACTGGATTATAGTAAAATTGAGGGAATTGAGAATATCGGTCCAGAATTTCTCAACCAGTCTTTCGATCCAAATAACCAGTACTCTATCCCATACTTCTGGGGAACTTTGGGAATTGTCTATAATGAAACCATGGTGGAAGAAGCGCCTGAACATTGGGACGACCTCTGGAAACCAGAATACAAGGATTCGATCATGCTCTTTGATGGGGCGCGTGAAGTACTTGGTTTAGGTCTTAACTCACTAGGTTATAGCCTCAACTCAAAAGATCCAGAACAACTATCACAAACGGTTGATAAACTGTATGAGCTAACTCCTAATATCAAGGCAATTGTAGCCGATGAGATGAAGGGTTACATGATTCAGAACAATGCTGCTATCGGTGTGACCTTCTCAGGGGAAGCTAGCCAGATGTTGGAAAAGAATCCTAACCTCAAATATGTTGTGCCGACAGAAGCAAGTAACCTCTGGTTTGACAACATGGTTATTCCTAAAACTGTCAAGAACCAAGATGCAGCCTATGCCTTCATCAACTTCATGTTGAAGCCTAAAAATGCTCTAAAAAATGCTGAGTATGTTGGCTACTCAACACCAAACAATGCTGCTAAGGAAATGCTCCCAGAGGAGACAAAAGAGGACAAGTCCTTCTATCCCGATGCAGATACAATGAAACACCTAGAAGTTTATGAAAAATTTGACCATAAATGGACAGGAATCTACAGTGACCTCTTCCTACAGTTTAAGATGTATCGGAAGTAGAAGTATATAAAATAAAAACGAATCAGTAAATCTGGTTCGTTTTTTGAATAGATCGTAATTTGTATAACTGTTTATTTTTACTATCCTATTTGCTTATTTTATTTCCTAGTAGTATACTAATCTTATCATAATAGAAGGCGGTAACAAAGATGAAAATATCTACTTTTTTCAAAAAAAGTTACTGGCCACCCTTTTTAATTGTTAAAGAAAAATGGCAGTAAGAAAAAATATATCTTGAAAAAGTAATCTGAGATATAGGGATTTGGTTATTTAAATGGGGATTATTTCCAGTTGACTCAAATTCAAAAAAACAGTATAATAGGAATGTTGAGAATTGATTTTCTCCCCATCTTAGTTCAGAGAAATGGCGGTGCTGCGAGCCATCTAAGCTAGAAAATCATGCTACTCGATTGTAACAATTGCATAAGAATCAAGAATGACAAGTTCATTGAATGAAGGTGGTACCGCGGTTTTTCGCCCTTCGTGATATGGATTTGTCTTTTATTTTTGGAGGTGCTTATGAGAAGATTTCTTGTCAAACAAAAATTTCGCCTAGGTGGTGAACGCTTTGATATCAAGGATGAAATGGGCAATGTCGCCTATCAGGTTGAAGGTTCATTTTTTAAGATTCCTAAGACCTTTACTATTTTTGATAATTCTGGTGAACAGGTTAGTGAGATTAGTAAAGAAATGTTGACCTTCTTGCCTCGTTTTGAAATTCAACTGACTAACGGAGATAGCTTTTATATCCGCAAGAAGTTGACTTTCTTTAGAGATAAGTATGAATTTGACAACCTCGGTCTGCGCATTGAGGGAAATATCTGGGATTTAAACTTTAAACTTTTGGATGACCGTGATCAAGTGATTGCAGAAATCGCCAAGGAACTCTTCCATTTAACCTCTACCTATACCGTAACCGTCTATGACGAATCTTATGCAGACCTAGTCATTTCCCTCTGTGTCGCTATCGACTATGTAGAAATGCTAGAAAGAGACTCAAATTAGTAAAAAGGAGATACAAATGAAACAATTATCTAGTGCACAAGTCCGCCAAATGTGGCTTGATTTCTGGGCGACCAAAGGCCACTCTGTAGAACCATCAGTTAGCTTGGTTCCAGTAAATGACCCAACACTTTTGTGGATCAACTCAGGGGTTGCAACCCTTAAGAAATACTTTGACGGAACTATTATTCCTGAGAACCCACGTATTACCAATGCGCAAAAGGCTATCCGTACCAACGATATTGAAAACGTAGGGAAGACGGCGCGTCACCATACCATGTTTGAAATGTTGGGAAACTTCTCAATTGGGGATTACTTCCGTGACGAAGCCATTACTTGGGCTTATGAACTTTTGACAAGTCCTGAATGGTTTGACTTCCCAGCTGAAAAACTTTACATGACCTACTACCCAGCTGATACAGATTCTTACAACCGCTGGATTGAAGTGGGCGTGGATCCAAGTCACTTGATTCCAATCGAAGACAACTTCTGGGAAATTGGTGCTGGACCTTCTGGACCAGATACAGAAATCTTCTTTGACCGTGGGGAAGCCTTTGACCCAGAAAATATTGGAATTCGCTTGCTTGCAGAAGATATTGAAAACGACCGTTACATCGAAATCTGGAACATCGTCTTGTCACAGTTCAATGCGGACCCAGCAGTCCCTCGTAGCGAATACAAGGAATTGCCACACAAGAACATTGATACGGGCGCTGGTTTGGAGCGTTTGGTAGCCGTTATACAAGGGGCAAAGACAAACTTTGAAACAGACCTATTTATGCCTATCATTCGCGAAGTTGAGAAGTTATCTGGTAAGGTTTATGACCAAGATGGCGACAACATGAGCTTCAAGGTCATCGCTGACCACATCCGTTCTCTTTCATTTGCTATCGGTGATGGTGCTCTCCCTGGAAATGAAGGTCGTGGTTATGTCCTTCGTCGTCTCCTCCGTCGTGCCTCTATGCATGGTCAAAAATTGGGTATCAATGAGCCTTTCCTTTACAAACTCGTTCCAACTGTAGGAAAAATCATGGAAAGCTACTACCCAGAAGTGCTTGAAAAACGTGACTTTATTGAGAAAATCGTTAAGAGCGAAGAAGAGTCATTTGCTCGTACTCTTCACTCAGGTCAACACTTTGCCCAAGGCATCGTAACAGACTTGAAAGAAAAAGGACAATCTGTCATCGCTGGTCAAGATGTCTTCAAACTCTACGATACTTACGGATTCCCAGTGGAGTTGACAGAAGAAATCGCTGAAGAAGCTGGTATGACTGTAGACCGTGAAGGCTTCGAAGCAGCCATGAAGGAACAGCAAGAACGTGCGCGTGCATCTGCTGTCAAAGGCGGATCTATGGGGATGCAAAATGAAACCCTTCAAAACATTACTGTAGAGAGCGTCTTCAACTACAATGCTAGCCAATTGTCTTCTAAATTGGTGGCTATCGTAGCGGATAATGCAGAAGTAGAAGCTGTATCTGAAGGAACTGCATCTCTTATCTTTGCTGAAACTCCATTCTACGCTGAAATGGGTGGACAGGTAGCTGACCACGGTCAAATCTTGGATGCTGCAGGAAACCTTGTAGCGACTGTAACGGATGTTCAAAAAGCACCAAATGGACAGGCTCTTCATACTGTTGAAGTCCTTGCACCGCTTGCTTTGAACCAAGAATACACTTTGGCCATCGATAGCAATCGTCGTCACCGTGTCATGAAGAACCACACAGCAACTCACTTGCTCCATGCGGCCCTTCACAATATCCTTGGCCACCATGCAACTCAAGCAGGTTCACTTAATGAAGTAGAATTCCTCCGCTTTGACTTCACCCATTTCCAAGCTGTGACTCCAGAAGAATTGCGTGTTATTGAGCAACAAGTCAATGAGAAAATCTGGGAAGCCATCGCAGTCAAGACTGTTGAGACAGACATCGACACAGCCAAAGAAATGGGAGCTATGGCCCTCTTTGGTGAGAAATACGGTAAGGAAGTCCGTGTTGTAACGATTGGTGACTACTCAGTTGAACTTTGTGGTGGTACTCACGTAGGTAACACTTCTGAAATCGGTCTCTTCAAGATTGTCAAGGAAGAAGGGATCGGATCAGGGACTCGTCGTATCTTGGCAGTGACTGGTAAGGAAGCCTTTGAAGCTTATCGTGATCAAGAAGATGCACTGAAAGCCGTCGCAGCAACCTTGAAAGCTCCTCAACTCAAAGAAGTACCTCACAAGGTTGAAGGACTTCAAGAACAACTCCGTCAATTGCAAAAAGAAAATGCAGAATTGAAGGAAAAAGCTGCAGCAGCAGCGGCAGGTGATGTCTTCAAGAATGTTCAAGAAGCAAACGGCCACCGTTACATTGCGAGTCAAGTTTCTGTTTCAGATGCAGGTGCTCTTCGTACCTTTGCAGATAACTGGAAGCAAAAAGACTACTCAGACGTCCTTGTTCTTGTCGCAGCCATCGGTGACAAGGTCAACCTTCTTGTAGCTAGCAAGACAAAAGACATCCACGCAGGTAACTTGGTTAAAGAATTAGCTCCAATCGTTGATGGACGTGGTGGTGGTAAACCAGACATGGCCATGGCAGGAGGAAGCAACCAATCTAAGATCCAAGAATTATTGGATGCAGTAGCAGGTAAATTGTAATATAAAGAATCTACCAATTTTGGTAGATTCTTTTATTTATTAGAGGTTATTAGAAACATTCTCTTCATAACTATTTAGAAAATGACGGTCATTTCTTTAGTAGTAGACGAATCCAATCTATCCTATGGTGAAACAATTACTAAAAATATGATGATTTCAAAACACAGAAATATAAAAAAAATGTACATAGGGAGAAAAAATGTATAATTTTGTAGATAATTTTTATAAGTTGTGATAAAATTAATTTGAGCCATTGTGTTTCAATTAATATAAAGGAGAAGAAAAATGAAAAGGAGAAAGTCCTTATGGAAAACCTTTTTGAGGAAAGGTTTTGCCCTATTCACCATATTGATGATGCTAGGACAAATGAGCCAAGGAACTGTATCAGTTCTGGCTAAAGAACTAGCGGTCGGAGATAATGGTGCCTTAGATGTTAGTCTATTGTATGGCGATAAACAAGACCATCCTGGTGGGATGGCCTATAGTACAGGTGACACTATGTCTGGGTACATCCAGATTACACCAAAAAACCTGACAACAGACCTTGATGATGTTGCTGTGAATCTAGTGTTACCAGGGAAATACCTGGATGAGGTTAATATTCCCGATTTCAATAGTAGTTCGCAACATGATGCACCAGCTGTGACCAAGGTAGGAGATGACTACCATGTAACTCTACATTTTACGAACTACCAAAAATCTGAAGTCTTGACCCTGCCATTCATCGCCAAGTTTAAGTTAGGATTCCCTCCTACCAACTACTTGATGGATATTACAGGGACGCTCAATATCAATGGTGCTGAGACTGCTTTAAATAGTATCACTTGGAAGCCTCAATACAAGGATTATACCTTGACCAAGTTTGTCAATCAGAACTATAATGCGACGATGTCTAGAGACTATGCGGAAGCATCTCCAGGGATTGTAACTGGAGCAGATGGCAAAAAGTACATTGAAAAAACTACCTCAGTTCCGTTTGCCTTCTTGTTAGATGGAATGCGTGGACAGTACAATGGTAGCTATCGTCAGTTGGAATCTGCAACGATCACAGATAAGCTGCCAACCTATACGGACAAAGATGGAAAAACTCGTACAGCGGTTCTAGATATAGAAAAATCAGAAGGCTGGGTCGACAATGGGGATGGCACAGTTTCAAAAACTTTTGTGGCTGATGAAAATAAAAATGTTCAAAGTTACCACGGAGATTTGATGCAAAAGATTCAAGACAAGAGTTTCTTGTACTTGAAGTTCCCTGATTTGGTCATGGAGAAAGACCAAACCCTAGAGGATGTCTTAGTGAAAGACTTGACTAATACTGCAACTGTCGTGGGGGTTCCTGCGGAACGTGGGGAGGGAGAACCTGATGTAACGGCTGAAGACTCTCTCATCTTCCGATTAACCTCTCGTGACTTGGAAGGAAAAGGATCTTTTGCGAAACAAGCAGAAGGAAATGTTTACGACTCGACCGACTACAAGGCAGCCAACTACAAATGGCTCTTGAAATACAATAACATCACACCATTTGCTCAGAAAAACCTTGTCTTTTATGACGAGCAAGTAGACTCTCGTTTGAAGTTCACTAAGATAGAATATACTCGCATGATGATTGGGAACTATGGAAATGGACCTTTGATCAATCAATATGTAAAACGCATCATCCTTACAATGGAAGATGGTTCGACCAAAGAAATCCAACCAGAGGCAGACAAGGATGGATTTGGAAGTACTGATTTGACCAAATATGGAACGGTCGTTGGCTGGAAGCTGGAGATGAAAGATGATTTTGAGCTTCCATCAGGTCAAGGGATTTTTATTACTACCTACACAGCCTTCAAAGATCCAGAAAAAACTCAATACGACGAGAATGATGAGACCAAGAATGTCTATGAAAATACTGGTCGCATTACTTATAAAACTCAATCAGGCGCAGATAGAGATCAATCTGCTAAATGGAAATTTAAGCTTCTTCCATTGACAGAAAATGTTGAACTAACTAAAAATACTGATTATAACAATGTCCAGTTCACAGATGGGAAAACTATTCGTTTTGCTCTATCTGCGGAGAATGTGCGTTTGGATCCAGGTAAGGACTACAAAGACTTGCGAGTCATTGACCTCTTTGATCCAAATACGCTGGATATCGACTTCAATAACTTAGATCAATATTTTGATAAGAACGGTCGCTATTATAGCCCTTGGTATAAATCCTATGAGGTCATCGAAAACTACCACAACTCTGGACGTTCTGCCTTGATTTTCCACTTGGATCAGAAGGAATTTATCAAACGCTCTCTAGAGACTGGTGGTCAAGTTCGTTTACCATTTATCTATACCAAACTAAAAGGGAAGGCAGATGGCGGAACCTTTACCAACCATATCTATATGGTGGGAGAAGGACTTTGGGATTTAGAAACTGCTAACCCTAATAAGGTTGCAGTAGATAGCTATGATTTAAATAATAATGGTTCTACAACGGATAAAATCTCTCATGCAGAATCAAACTATACCATTGTAGCAGCTGAAGGTGTATATTCTCGTAAGTTTATTGCCAAGAATGACGACTTATCTGATGCATCAACAGTGACTCGTACCTTTAAACCAGGGGAAACCTTTAATTATAAATTAACAATCAAAAATAATACAGATACTCCTGTTGAAAATACTGTTATTTTTGATGCCCTTCCAAAAGTAGGTGATGTCAATACACTTGATGCTTCAGCCCGTAAGACAGAATACACTGTAAGTCTTCGCGGTCCTATCACTGCGCCAGAAGGATGGACAGCATACTACACAACAGATACCACAGTTACATCTAGTACCATGGCACAAGCTGCAGATAAAGATATTTGGACAACAGATATCACAGACTTTAGTAAAGTGACAGGAATTAAGATTGTTGCTAACGAAGGAACCACTATTGGTGCTCGTAGTCAAGTAGATATTGCTGTACCTGTTGTCAATCCAAGTGAATTGACAGACCAAGTTAAGCAATTGATGCTAGACCGTACAGAAGATAACAAGGATAATGGTGGTCGTTCAGGTGTCGTACAAGCTC
Source organism: Streptococcus sp. Marseille-Q6504 (assembly GCF_965111625.1). NCBI lineage: Bacteria > Bacillati > Bacillota > Bacilli > Lactobacillales > Streptococcaceae > Streptococcus > Streptococcus sp. Marseille-Q6504. Next base: position 57,837 of record NZ_CBCOON010000005.1, on the reverse strand, counting down.
ATAACCAATTTGGTTACAAGGCTAAAGGCCATGAAGGAAACCGTGAGTCTAATACAGTAACTTCTCAAATTTTTGGCGCTAGCTTCCATGTGAAGAAGGTTGATAAAGACGATACTAGCAAAGGATTAGCTGGTGCTGAGTTCAATTTATTGGATGCTAGTGGTGCAGTCCTTGCGACTCAAGTTTCTGATAAGGATGGAAATGTTGCTTTTACAACCTTAACAGAAGGAACTTATACTCTTAAAGAAACTAAAGCACCAACTAATTATAAGTTGGATGAGACTGAACATGCAGTCGTGGTGACCTACGATGCAGATCAACAAATCTATCATGTCACAATTGACGGAGAAGCTATTGGTTCAAAAGCTTCACCAAAACTAATCACAAATGAGAATGATATAAAATATCTCAATCTAGAAGCGACTAAAGTTTGGGATGACCAAGACAACATAGAAGGTCTTCGTCCTGAATCCATCGAGTTCCAATTGTACAAAAATGGAACAGCAGAAGGCAATCCAGTAGCACTTTCAGCAGGAAGTGACTGGAAAGTAAGCTTTAGCAATCTTCCAGATAAAGATAGCAATGGTAACCTTATCAGCTATACAGTAAAAGAAGTTAAAGTACCAACTTATTACACAGTTGATAAAGAAGAAGCTCAGTTTGTAGATGGGAAAGCAACAATTACCAATAAGCGTACTCCTGAAACAACAGAAGTAACTGTGAAAAAAGTTTGGGATGATGCTAAAAACCAAGACGGTCTCCGCCCAACAACTATTACGGTTCATCTCTTGGCTAATGGTGAGAAAGTCCAAACCTCAACAGTTTCTGGTGAGGGAGAAACATGGAGTCATACCTTCACAAACCTACCAGTCTATAAAAACGGTCAGAAAATCATCTACACTGTGACAGAAGACACCGTAGCGAACTACTCAACAGCTATCGACGGTACAACTATTACAAACACTTACAAACCAGGTAAAACTAGTTTAACAGTGACTAAGAAATGGGCTGATGCAGAAAACCAAGACGGCCTTCGTCCAAAGACTATCAAGGTTCAACTCTATGCTGATGGTCAAGAATTAGGTAAAGTAGTAGAGCTCTCTGAAGATAACAAATGGACTTACACCTTCTCTGAATTGGATGAGAAAAAAGATGGCAAAGCTGTTCAATATACAGTGAAAGAAACAGAAGTGCCAGAAGGTTATACTCAAACGGTTGAAGCAACCAATCCAGGTCAGGTAGTGATTACGAATAGCCGCACTCCTTCTAAGACTAGAGTTCAAGTAACCAAGAAATGGGATGATGCCAACAACCAAGATGGACTTCGTCCAGCATTAATTACGGTTAGACTCTATAAGGATGGTGCACCTACAGACCAGACTCTTGAATTGTCAGAAGCTAATCAATGGCATGGAACCTTTGAAAACCTTGATGTAAATGCAGCTGGTAAGGCCCTTAACTACACTGTAAAAGAAGAGAATGTCCCAGAAGGCTATACTCTTTCGATTGATGACAAGGATCCAGCTCATCCTGTCTTAACCAATAAGCATGAACCAACTGTCACTCAGGTTAAGGTCACAAAGAAATGGGATGACGCTAATAACCAAGATGGCCTACGTCCAAAAGAAATTCGCGTCCAATTGTATGCGGGTGATCAAAAGCTAGGCAAGGAAGTTGTCTTGTCTGCAGACAATAAATGGACTCATACCTTTGAGAAACTTGCTGAAAAAGCAAACGGACAAGATATTCACTATTCTGTGAAAGAAGTGGACGTTCCGGAAGGTTACACCGTAACAGAAGAGAGTAAGGAGAAGGGTGATGTCGTCTTGACCAACACGCACACTCCAAGTACGGTGGATATCCCAGTCACTAAGATCTGGGTGGACAATGACAACCAAGATGGTCTTCGTCCGGCTAAAATCACTGTGAAGCTTCTGGCCAATGGTGGAGAAGTGGCTCGCAAAGATATTACAAGCGAGACCGATTGGAAAGAAACCTTTACTGGCCTTCCTAAGTTTAAGGATGGCAAGGAAATCGTCTACACCCTTCAAGAAGAAAAGGTTGAAAATTATTCACCAAGCATTGACCAAGAAAACTATACTATTACCAATACGCACACTCCAGGTAAGACCACCCTCTCTGTAACCAAACAGTGGGATGACCAAGAGGACAAAGATGGCCTTCGTCCGAAGAGTGTGAAAGTGCAACTTTATGCGGATGGTAAGAAATCTGGTGAAGTCATTGAGTTGTCAGCTGAGAACAAGTGGACTCATACCTTTGCGTATTTGGACAAAAATGTCAAGGGCAAAGCTATCACCTACACGGTGGAAGAAGTAGATGTTCCAACAGGTTACCAAGTGACGAAAACCGATGACGGTCAAGGTAATGTTGTTCTTACAAATAAACATGAACCAAGTATTCCTCCAACTACAACAACTGAAGAACCGAAAAAGAAAGTTGAGTTGCCAAATACTGGTTCGACTGAATCTATTCTTAGCCTAATCTTAGCTCTTGCTGGAGTTAGCCTTGCAGCTTATCTGCTTAAAAAGAAGAAAGATTAAGAGTAAGCTTCAATAAAATCTTGTTTAAGAATCCAAAAGAATAAGAGGTCCATAGGGCCTCTTATTTTTATTATGTAAAGCTCTTAAATGCGTAACTAAAAACCCCAGTCGGAGTGATTGGGGTTTTTAGTTATTCATTTTAAACGATCCCTTGGGCAATCATAGCATTTGCTACGTTTTCAAAGGCTGCAATATTTGCACCTGCAAGGTAGTCAGTACCAAGACCGTATGTTTCTGCAGTTGTTTTTGCAGTGTTGAAGATGTTTGTCATGATGTCTTTCAAGCGACCGTCAACTTCTTCACGTGTCCATGAAAGGCGAAGGCTGTTTTGGCTCATTTCAAGCGCTGATACAGCTACACCACCAGCATTAGCAGCTTTAGCAGGTCCGTAAAGGATTCCATTTTCTTTGTAGACTTTGATAGCTTCAAGGTCGCTAGGCATGTTAGCACCTTCAGACACACAGATAACACCTTGAGCAACTAAGCGTTTCGCAGCTTCACCATTGATCTCGTTTTGAGTCGCACATGGAAGAGCAATATCGTAGTTACCAGTGTAAGTCCATACAGAACCTTCATAATAAGTAGCAGTAGGTTTTTCTGCAGCGTACTCAGTTAAACGAGCACGACGGTTGTTTTTAACATCTGACAAAAGGTCGAAGTCGATACCATTTTCATCAATGACATAACCATTTGAGTCAGATACAGAAATAACTGTAGCACCAAGTTCAGTTGCTTTTTGAAGGGCAAACTGAGCAACGTTACCAGAACCAGAAATAACCACTTTCTTACCTGCAAAACTGTTTCCGTTAGCTTTAAGCATTTCTTCAGTGTAGTAAACCAAACCGTAACCAGTCGCTTCTGGACGAATCAAGCTACCACCAAATCCAAGAGGTTTACCAGTCAAGACACCAGCATCAAATTGGTTAAGGCGTTTGTATTGTCCGTAAAGGTAACCAATTTCACGTCCACCGACACCGATATCACCAGCAGGTACGTCAAGAGATGGTCCGATGTATTTTTGCAATTCAGTCATGAAGCTTTGGCAGAAGCGCATCACTTCAGCATCAGTTTTGCCTTTAGGATCGAAGTCGGATCCACCTTTACCTCCACCGATTGGAAGTCCAGTCAAAACGTTTTTAAAGATTTGTTCGAAACCGAGGAATTTCAAGATTCCTTGATTTACAGTTGGGTGGAAACGAAGTCCGCCTTTATATGGTCCAACAGCAGAGTTAAATTGAACACGGTAACCACGGTTAACTTGAACTTTTCCATCACGGTCAACCCAAGGAACACGGAAAGAAATTACGCGCTCAGGTTCAGTGATACGTGCCAAGATGTTTTCTTCAATATACTCAGGGTGTTTTTCAAAGACAGGTTCCAAAGTACTGAAGAATTCTTCAACCGCCTGGAGAAATTCAGCCTCATGCCCGTTACGAGCTTTTACAGTTTCAAACACGCTTTGGATATATTCTTTAGCAGATGTCATATCGTTCTCCTTTTTTTGTTGTCATATTTTATTACATGAGACATTATAGCAGAAAAAATTTTCAGTGTAAAGAAAAAAACATAAATTTTCTAAAAATTCTTTCAATTTGAATAAGCTAGTTTTATTAGTTGAGTTAGAAACCTTTTTATAGGGTTAGTTTTATTAAAAGGCTCCTGCCAAAGTATGGTATAATAATAGAGATATAAAGGAATCTGGAGGAATAGAATCATGGTATCAACTAAAACGCAGATTGCTGGTTTTGAGTTTGATAATTGCTTGATGAATGCAGCAGGTGTTGCTTGTATGACAATTGAGGAGTTGGAAGGTGTCAAAAATTCAGCAGCAGGAGCCTTTGTCACTAAGACTGCAACCTTGGAATTTCGTCAGGGAAATCCTGAACCACGCTATCAAGATGTTCCACTTGGTTCTATTAACTCTATGGGGCTGCCAAATAATGGTTTAGACTATTACTTGAACTACCTTTTGGAATTGCAAGAAAAGGAACCAAATCGTACCTTCTTTCTCTCTTTAGTTGGAATGTCTCCAGAGGAAACTCATACCATCTTAAAAAAGGTGCAAGAAAGTGATTTCCGTGGTTTAACTGAACTCAATCTCTCATGCCCAAATGTTCCAGGTAAGCCTCAGATTGCCTATGATTTTGAAACAACAGACCGTATCTTGTCAGAAGTCTTTGCCTACTTTACAAAACCTCTTGGAATTAAGCTTCCACCTTATTTTGATATTGTACATTTTGATCAAGCGGCAGCTATTTTTAACAAATACCCACTCAAATTCGTCAACTGTGTCAACTCTATTGGAAATGGACTTTATATAGAAGATGAGTCTGTCGTGATTCGTCCTAAGAATGGCTTTGGTGGAATTGGTGGTGAATACATTAAACCAACTGCCCTCGCCAATGTCCATGCTTTTTATCAACGCTTAAATCCAGAAATTCAAATCATTGGAACTGGTGGAGTATTAACAGGGCGTGATGCTTTTGAACATATCCTATGTGGTGCTAGCATGGTGCAGGTAGGAACTACTCTTCATAAAGAAGGTGTGGGTGCTTTTGAGCGTATTACAAAGGAACTCAAAGAAATTATGTCGGAAAAAGGATACCAAAGCCTAGAGGATTTCCGTGGAAAATTGAATTATATGGATTAAACGGAAGCTAAATTAAAAAGAAAGGAGAATAAATGCTAGCCATAGAAGAAAGTCGAAAGCTATCCTTAGCGAACCTTCCTAGTTTGACCCTGTTTACAGGGGCTGATCAAGGACAGTATGACGTCATGAAAGCACAAGTTCTAAAGCAAATCGGATATGATCCTGCAGATTTGAATTTTGCTTATTTTGACATGAAAGAAGTAGACTACAAAAGCTTGGAGCTAGAGTTGGTCAGTCTTCCTTTCTTTGCGGATGAAAAAATTGTTATTTTAGATCATTTTCTCGATATTACAACTGCTAAAAAACGCTATCTAACTGATGATGAGCTAAAGGCCTTTGAAGACTATCTGGAAAATCCAGTACCCTCAAGTAAATTAGTAATCTTTGCTGAAGGCAAGTTAGATAGCAAGAGACGTTTGGTCAAATTACTTAAGCGTGATGCGACAGTATTTGAGGCTCTTGAACCTAAAGAGCAAGAGTTGCGAGCCTATTTTCAAAAGTGGGCTCAGGAACAGGGACTTACTTTTGATGGAAATTCCTTTGAACAGTTGCTTATCAAATCTAGTTTTCAATTCAGTGAAATTCAGAAAAACTTGCTCTTCTTACAGTCTTATAAGGATAGTGGTCTGATAACAGAAGAAGATATTGTTGAAGCCATTCCAAAGACTTTGCAGGATAATATTTTTGATTTGACCCAATTAATATTAACTAAGAAAATTGATCAGGCACGAGATTTAGTTAAAGATTTGACCTTACAGGGTGAAGATGAGATTAAACTGATTGCCATAATGCTTGGGCAGTTCAGACTCTACACACAGGTTAAAATTTTGCAAGAGTCTGGTCAGACAGAGGCTCAGATGGTCAGCAGTTTAGGTCACTATCTTGGTCGCAATCCTAATCCTTACCAAATCAAATTTGCCCTTCGTGACGCACGAGCTTTGTCCTTGAATTTCTTACAGGATTCTATTCGACATCTCATCCAGGCTGATTATCAAATTAAGACTGGTGTTTACGAAAAAGGCTACCTATTTGAGAAGGCTTTATTGCAGATTGCGAGCCAGTCAAACTGAGCAAATAACTTGAAAAAAAAGGTTGTTTGCGTTATCATTTTTATATAAAAAGAAAAAGAGGTATTACAGATGGCTATTATCTTACCAGATCTTCCATACGCTTACGATGCATTGGAACCATACATCGATGCTGAAACTATGCACTTGCACCATGACAAACATCACCAAACATATGTCAACAACGCAAACGCAGCTCTTGAAAAACACCCTGAAATCGGTGAAGACCTTGAAGCTTTGCTTGCAGATGTTGAATCTATCCCTGCAGATATTCGTCAAGCTCTTATCAATAATGGTGGTGGCCACTTGAACCATGCTCTTTTCTGGGAATTGATGACTCCTGAAAAAACAGCTCCTTCAGCAGAACTTGCAGCAGCAATTGATGCAACATTTGGTTCATTCGAAGAATTCCAAGCAGCATTTACTGCAGCAGCAACTACTCGTTTCGGTTCTGGATGGGCATGGTTGGTTGTTAACAAAGAAGGTAAACTTGAAGTGACTTCAACAGCAAACCAAGATACACCAATCTCAGAAGGTAAAAAACCAATCTTAGGTTTGGACGTTTGGGAACATGCCTACTACGTGAAATATCGCAACGTTCGTCCTAACTACATCAAAGCTTTCTTCTCAGTGATCAACTGGAACAAAGTAGACGAGCTTTACGCAGCAGCTAAATAATCGCATTTGATAACACCCCTTTTTAGTTGGATTTTGGGTCTAGCTTTAAAGGTGTTTTTTTGTTTCCTTTTTAGAAGTAACTGTCTCATGATTTTCCTTTGTTGGATAGGCTTTATTTATGGTATAATGATAAGATAGAAAATGAAGGAGAAATCATGAATATTCAACAATTACGCTACGTTGTTGCTATTGCAAATAGTGGTACTTTTCGTGAAGCTGCTGAGAAAATGTACGTTAGCCAACCCAGTCTATCTATTTCTGTAAGAGATCTTGAGAAAGAGCTAGGATTCAAGATTTTCCGCAGAACTAGTTCGGGTACCTTTCTTACTCGCCGTGGAATGGAATTTTATGAAAAGGCCCAAGAGTTGGTCAAAGGATTTGATATTTTCCAGAACCAGTATGCCAATCCTGAAGAGGAAAAGGATGAGTTTTCAATAGCCAGCCAGCACTATGATTTCTTGCCACCGACTATCACAACTTTTTCTCAACGGTACCCAGACTATAAAAATTTCCGTATTTTTGAATCTACAACTGTTCAGATTTTGGATGAAGTAGCCCAAGGTCATAGTGAGATTGGGATTATTTACCTCAACAATCAAAACCAAAAGGGTATCATGCAACGGGTTGAAAAGTTAGGCCTTGAAGTGATTGAGTTGATTCCTTTCCAGACGCATATCTATCTGCGTGAAGGACATCCTTTAGCCAAGAAAAAAGAGTTGGTTATGGAGGATTTAGTTGATTTGCCAACAGTTCGTTTCACACAAGAGAAGGATGAATATCTCTATTACTCAGAAAACTTTGTGGATACAAGTGCTAGCTCTCAAATGTTTAATGTAACTGACCGTGCTACTTTAAATGGAATTCTTGAAAGAACAAATGCTTATGCGACTGGTTCGGGATTCTTAGATAGCGATAGCGTTAACGGGATCACCGTTATTCCATTAAATGATAATCTCAATAATCGTATGGTTTATGTCAAACGTGAAGAAGTAGAATTGAGCCAAGCAGGAACTTTATTTGTAGAGGTCATGCAAGAGTATTTTAGTCAGAAGAGGAAGGCATGAAAAAAAGAGGAATAGTAGCAGGAATTATAGCAGCCTTAATCGTGTTAGATCAATTGGTAAAAGCTTATGTCGTTCAGAATATTGCTCTAGGTGAAGTTAAATCATGGATCCCAAATCTAGTTAGTTTAACCTATCTGCAAAATAGGGGGGCAGCCTTTTCTATGCTTCAAGATCAACAGTGGTTTTTTGCGGTGATTACTCTAGTAGTTATGGCAGGGGCTATCTTGTATTTGCACAAGCATATAGAAGATTCCGTCTGGACAGTCTTTGGATTGATTCTGATTATTGCAGGTGGTCTGGGAAACTTCATTGATCGCATTAGCCAAGGATTTGTCGTGGATATGTTTCACTTAGACTTTGTCAATTTTGCCATATTCAATGTGGCTGATAGTTATCTGACAGTAGGGGTCGTTGTGTTATTGCTTGCAATGCTAAAAGAGGAAATGAATGGAAATTAAAATTGAAAGAGGCGGGATACGCCTAGATAAGGCTTTGTCAGATTTGACAGAATTGTCTCGTAGTCTCGCCAATGAACAAATCAAGTCTGGTCAAGTCTTGGTCAACGGCCAGGTCAAGAAAGCCAAATATACAGTCCAAGAAGGAGATATGATCACTTATCAAATTCCCGAACCAGAGGTTTTGGAGTATGTAGCAGAGGATATTCCTTTAGAAATTATTTATCAAGATGAGGATGTAGCAGTAGTCAATAAACCTCAAGGCATGGTTGTTCATCCAAGTGCTGGTCATACCAGTGGTACCTTGGTGAATGCCCTTATGTATCATATTAAGGACTTATCAGGAATTAATGGTGTGCTGCGCCCAGGGATTGTCCATCGTATCGATAAGGACACATCTGGGCTTCTCATGGTTGCTAAAAATGATGAAGCGCATTTAGCACTTGCTCAAGAATTGAAAGACAAGAAATCTCTTCGAAAATATTGGGCTATTGTTCATGGTAATCTTCCAAATTCCCGAGGCGTTATTGAGGCACCGATTGGTCGAAGTGAAAAAGACCGTAAGAAACAAGCTGTCACTGCTAAAGGAAAACCAGCAGTGACACGTTTCCAAGTCTTAGAACGCTTTGGTGACTATTCTTTATTAGAGTTGCAACTGGAAACAGGACGGACCCATCAAATCCGTGTACACATGGCTTATATCGGTCATCCTGTAGCTGGTGATGAGGTTTATGGACCTCGTAAAACCCTAAAGGGACATGGACAATTTCTCCATGCCAAGACTCTTGGATTTACCCATCCAAGAACGGGTGAAACGCTGGAATTTACTGCTGATATTCCAGAAATATTCAAGCAAACCTTGGAGAAACTAAGAAATGAACAATAAAAAAGGACACAATTGAGTCCTTTTTATTTGCGTTTTTTCTTAGCTTTTTTCATTTTGTTAGCCATGCGTTTCATGGATTGCTTCATAGCAAATTCACCGATTTTACCTTTGAGACCTCCACCGAGCATCTGGCTCATATCAGGCATTCCGGCTCCTCCAAGAGCAGACATATCCGGCATACCACCTTGTCCCATCATACCTTCAAGGGCTGACATATCCATGCCACCAGGCATGTTTTTAGGAAGGTTGTTAGGGTTGATGCCCATTTGCTTCATCATCTTGTTCATGTCACCAGACATGACACCTTGCATGAGTTGTTTGGCTTGGTTAAAGTCTTTGATGAACTTGTTGACATCGATAAAGGTATTACCAGAACCAGCTGCGATACGACGACGACGGCTTGGAGTCAACAAATCTGGATTTTCACGTTCTTCAGGAGTCATAGATGAGACGATGGCACGTTTGCGAGCGATTTGTTTTTCATCTACCTTCATATTTTGAAGGGCAGGATTGTTAGCCATACCAGGAATCATCTTGAGCAAATCTTCCATTGGCCCCATATTTTGTACCTGATCCAACTGATCGATGAAATCGTTGAAATCAAAGGTGTTTTCCCGCATCTTTTCAGCCATTTCAAGGGCTTTTTGCTCATCGTATTCTTGGGAAGCTTTCTCAATCAGAGTCAGCATATCTCCCATACCGAGAATACGGCTGGCCATACGGTCAGGGTGGAAGGTTTCAATGTCGGTAATCTTTTCACCAGTACCGGTAAACTTGATTGGTTTTCCTGTGATATGACGAACAGAAAGGGCCGCACCACCACGAGTATCCCCGTCAATCTTGGTAAGGATGACACCGGTAACTTCTAATTGAGCGTTAAATTCTCTCGCAACGTTAGCAGCTTCTTGACCAATCATGGCATCGATGACGAGAAGGATTTCATTTGGTTGAGCAAGAGCTTTAACATCACGGAGCTCGTTCATGAGAAGTTCGTCGATTTGTAAACGACCGGCTGTATCAATCAAGACATAGTCGTTATGGTTGGCTTTAGCTTGCTCCAAACCTTGGCGGACAATCTCCACTGCAGGAACTTCAGTTCCAAGAGCAAAGACAGGAACATCAATTTGTTGTCCTAGTGTTTTAAGCTGGTCAATAGCAGCAGGACGATAGATGTCGGCCGCGATCATTAAAGGACGAGCATCCTCTTCTTTTTTGAGTTTGTTAGCGAGCTTTCCTGCGAAAGTTGTTTTACCAGCACCTTGCAAACCGACCATCATGATAATGGTTGGGATTTTGGGAGACTTGATAATCTCAGCTGTGTCTGAACCAAGAACTGATGTCAATTCTTCATTGACAATCTTGATGATTTGTTGAGCTGGATTGAGGGTATCAATGACTTCGTGCCCAATCGCACGTTCACGAACCTTCTTGATAAAATCCTTAACCACTGGTAAAGCAACGTCGGCTTCTAAAAGAGCCAGACGAATTTCCTTGGTTGCTTCTTGGATATCACTCTCTGTGATTTTTCCTTTTTTACGTAGATTTTTAAAGACGTTCTGCAAACGTTCTGTTAAATTTTCAAATGCCATATTTTTCTCCTATTTATTCAATTCAGTGGAAATCGTCCGAAATGTTGCAAACACTCTAGTTCTTCGGGTGTGACTTCTTTCATGATTTCATTTGGATATCCCCAACAGCTAAAACCTATTTCCATAGCTTTGGAGATATCATTGGGCGAGATAATCTGTAGTCGAGTAGGGAATGGTTCCTCTGCGGCTAATAGTTCGCAAGGTATCCCTTGATAAATAACTAGACTGCCCATGATTATTCCCGATTATCAATACTTGTTAAAATCTCAACTTGCTCTTGTAGAAAAGCATCTTCTGGATAACGCTCTAAAATCTGATCAAAAATCTGACTGCGAACAATGTAGTCAGAATACATGTGAAGCTTCATTTCATAATCTTCCAGTATCTTTTCTGTACGTTTGATATTGTCATACACAGCCTGGCGACTAACGCCGAACTCTTCAGCGATTTCAGCCAAACTATAGTCGTCTGCATAGTAGAGCTCGATATAGTTCATCTGCTTATCAGTCAAAAGGGCTGCATAAAATTCAAACAGAGCATTCATTCGATTGGTTTTTTCAATTTCCATAAGATTTATTATACCAAAAAATAGGCTAGACTGCTAGTAATGGATTGATTTTAAACACAAGTCAGAAAAAGGACTTTTAACGGTTATTTTCTGACTAAGAAACCTTTTTTTGGTATAATGGAGTGTATTATAATGTTTTAGAAAGAGGTTCTTATGAGAGAATTAGAATCAGTGTTAGAGCAACGTTTTGGGCTTGTTTTTTCAGATAAACAATTACTTGAAACTGCTTTTACTCACACTAGTTACGCCAATGAGCACCGCCTCTTAAAAATTTCACACAATGAACGCTTGGAATTTTTAGGAGACGCTGTTCTGCAATTATTAATTTCAGAATATCTGTACCAAAAATATCCTAAAAAACCAGAAGGTGACCTGTCTAAACTCCGTGCAATGATTGTACGTGAAGAGAGTTTGGCTGGTTTTGCCCGTGACTGCCAGTTTGACCAGTTTATCAAGCTAGGAAAGGGAGAGGAAAAATCTGGAGGCCGTAATCGAGATACCATCTTGGGAGATGCTTTCGAAGCCTTTTTGGGTGCCCTACTTTTAGATAAGGATCTACTTACGGTAAAAGAGTTTATCTACCAGGTCATGATACCGAAGGTTGAGGCTGGTGATTTTGAGATGATTAAAGACTACAAGACTCACCTCCAAGAATTACTCCAAGTCAATGGTGATGTTGATATTCGTTATCAGGTCATTTCAGAGATCGGACCTGCCCACGATAAGATGTTTGAGGTTGAAGTCCTTGTCGAGGGTCAAAGTTTAGGTAAGGGTCAAGGACGATCTAAAAAATTGGCCGAACAAGAAGCCGCTAAAAATGCAGTTGAGGAAGGACTGGATTCATGTATTTAAAAGAAATTGAGATTCAGGGGTTTAAGTCCTTTGCTGATAAGACCAAGGTTGTTTTTGACCAAGGAGTAACAGCAGTTGTAGGACCTAATGGTTCTGGAAAATCTAACATCACAGAAAGTTTACGCTGGGCTCTTGGGGAATCAAGTGTCAAAAGTCTTCGTGGTGGGAAGATGCCTGATGTTATCTTTGCAGGAACAGAAAGTAGAAAGCCATTAAACTATGCTTCTGTAGTCGTTACTCTAGATAATCAGGACGGTTTCATCAAGGATGCAGGACAGGAAATCAAGGTGGAGCGTCACATCTATCGTACGGGAGATAGTGAATACAAGATTGATGGGAAAAAAGTTCGTCTTCGTGATATTCATGATCTTTTCTTAGATACTGGACTTGGACGCGATTCCTTCTCCATCATTTCCCAAGGGAAGGTCGAAGAAATCTTTAACTCTAAGCCTGAGGAACGCCGTGCTATCTTTGAAGAAGCGGCGGGAGTTTTAAAATATAAAACTCGTCGCAAAGAGACGGAAAGTAAACTGCAACAAACTCAAGACAATTTAGACCGCTTGGAAGATATCATTTATGAGTTAGACAATCAAATCAAGCCCTTAGAAAAGCAAGCGGCAACAGCTCGTAAATTTATGGACTTGGACGGTAAGCGTAAAGCCATCTACTTAGATGTTTTAGTAGCACAAATTCAAGCCAATAAGGCTGAATTGGATCTAACAGAAGAAGAATTAAACCAAGTCCAAGAACTGTTGACTAGTTATTATCAAAAACGCGAGTCACTAGAACTTGAAAATCAATCTCTTAAGAAGCAGAGACAAGATTTACAAGCAGAGATGGCTAAAGATCAAACTAGTTTGATGGATTTGACTGCTCTAATCAGTGATTTAGAACGGAAATTGGCCTTGTCTAAACTGGAGACAGAGCAGGTTGCTCTCAATCAACAAGAGGCCCAAGCTCGTTTAGCTAGTTTGGATGAAAAGAGAAATGCTCTTATTCAAGAGAAGGAAGAAAAAGAAGCAAATCTCAGTCAGTTAGAAGAAAATCTAGCTCTCAATACCAAGGAGCTCAATCGTTTAGAAGCTGAGTTAGAAGCATTTTCTGATGATCCTGATCAGATGATTGAGCAACTGCGTGAGCGCTTTGTTGCTTTCTTGCAGGAAGAAGCAGATGTCTCTAACCAGTTGACACGGATTGAGAATGACCTTGAAAATAGTCGCCAACAGACTCAAAAACAAGAAGAACAATTGGAGTCCTTGAAAGAACAATTAGCTTCTGCCAAATCTAAGGCAAGTGAACAAGAAACTGCTCTTAAATCAGCAAAAGAAAAAGTACAGACCTTGCTTGCTGACTATCAGACGCATGCTAAACAGGAAGAAGAACAAAAGCAGGCTTATCAAAGTCAGCAAAATCAACTCTTTGATCGTTTGGATAGCCTGAAAAACAAGCAGGCCAAGGCGCAAAGTCTGGAAAACATTCTTAAAAACCATAGTAATTTCTATGCGGGTGTTAAGAGTGTTCTACAAGAAAAAAATCGCCTGGGCGGTATTGTCGGAGCGGTCAGTGAACATTTAACTTTTGATGTTCGTTATCAAACAGCTCTTGAAATTGCCCTCGGGGCAAGTAGCCAACATATCATCGTTGAAGATGAAGAGGCTGCGACTAAGGCTATCGATTTCCTTAAGCGAAACCGAGCTGGTCGTGCGACCTTTCTGCCTTTAACAACTATTAAGGCTCGTAGCATTTCTAGTCAGAACCAAGATGTGATTGCCTCAAGTCCAGGTTTTCTTGGAATGGCAGATGAATTGGTTACCTTTGATGCCAAGCATGAAGCTATTTTTAAAAACTTGCTAGCTACAACAGCAATCTTTGATACGGTAGAGCATGCGCGTGATGCAGCTCGTAAGGTACGTTATCAAGTTCGGATGGTGACCCTCGATGGTACAGAATTGCGAACAGGTGGTTCTTATGCTGGTGGTGCCAATCGTCAAAATAACAGTATTTTCATCAAGCCTGAATTAGAACAGTTGCAAAAAGAGATTGCTAAAGAAGAAAAACTTCTTCGTCAAGAGGAAGAAAATCTGAAATCTGTTCAAGAAGGCTTGACAGCCCTCAGTCAAACTTTGGAGACTATTAAGTCTCAAGGAGAGCAAGCTCGAATAGAGGAGCAGGGCTTATATCTGGCTTATCAACAAACTTGCCAACAAGTCGAAGAACTCGAAACACTTTTGAAACTTCAGGAGCAAGAATTAAACAATCTCAGAGGTGGAGATTGGCAAGCTGAAAAAGAAAAATGCCAAGAACGTCTCTCGATCATCGCAACTGAAAAGCAAAAGCTGGAGTCTGAGATTGAAGAAATTAAGTCCAATAAAAATGCGATTCAGGAACGCTACCAAAACTTGCAGGAAAAACTTTCTCGAGAGCGGCTTCGCAAGACAGAAATGTTAGGGCAAAAGCGTTATGAAGTTGCAGATATTGAACGGATTAACAAAGAGCTTGAATACCTTGATATGGAGCAAGATGAAATCGAACGCCTTCTCCAAGAAAAGGTAGACAATCTTGAAAAGGTTGATACGGAACTTTTGACCAAGCAGGAAACAGAAGCTAAGAGTCAGAAGGAAGAAATTCAACAAGGACTCATTCGTAAGCAGTTTGAACTGGATGATATTGAAGGTCAATTGGATGATATTGCCAGTCATTTGGATCAAGCTCGTCAGCAAAATGAAGAATGGATTCGTAAGCAAACACGTGCAGAAGCAACAAAAGAGAAGATTACGGACCGCCTTCGCTATCTTCAAGGCCAACTGACTGAGGAATACCAGATTAGCTATACAGAAGCTTTAGAACAAGCCAATCCCTTAGAAGATTTGGCTGTCGCTGAACAAGAGGTCAAGGATTTAGAAAAATCTATCCGTTCACTTGGTCCAGTCAATTTGGATGCTATTGAACAGTTTGATGAAGTGCATGAACGTTTGGAGTTCTTAAATACTCAACGAGATGATATTCTTTCTGCTAAAAACTTACTTCTTGAAACCATTACAGAGATGAATGACGAAGTGAAGGAACGATTTAAATCAACCTTTGAAGCTATTCGTGAATCCTTCAAAGTAACCTTCAAGCAGATGTTTGGTGGTGGTCAAGCGGACCTAATCCTGACCGAGGGAGATTTATTGACAGCGGGTGTTGAAATCTCTGTTCAACCGCCAGGAAAGAAAATCCAATCTCTCAACCTCATGAGTGGTGGAGAGAAGGCTTTGTCAGCTCTTGCTTTGCTCTTCTCAATCATTCGTGTCAAGACCATTCCATTTGTTATTTTGGATGAAGTAGAGGCTGCACTCGATGAAGCTAACGTTAAACGCTTTGGGGATTATCTTAACCGATTTGACAAGGATAGCCAGTTTATCGTTGTTACCCACCGTAAGGGAACTATGGCAGCAGCAGACTCTATTTATGGGGTAACCATGCAAGAATCTGGTGTTTCTAAGATTGTCTCTGTTAAACTAAAAGATTTAGAAAATATGGATGCTTAGTTTGTTTTCAATATAACATTTCAAGCTAAAGTATTTTGAATAACCTTCAAGAAGTCGGAAAGGTTACAAAAATAAATTGAGGAGCTTATATGGATTTCGATCTATTCCTAATGATCTGTAATTATATTGGGACTATAGCCTTTGCGGCGTCAGGAGCCATCAAAGGATTTGGTAAACGTTTAGATATTTTTGGAATTAGTTTATTGGCAATTGTAACAGCAGTAGGCGGGGGTATTTTAAGAGATTCTATTATCAGTCGTTTTCCCTCCGCTCTCGCAGATCCTGGACCGATTTATGTCTCTATCCTTGTAGCTGTTATTATGTATGCCTTTGTGACATCAAAACAAGCTAATGCTAGTCAAGAAAAAAAATTCTATAAGTGGCTGAGAGAAGCTTATCTCATATTTGATTCGATTGGATTGATTATCTTCTCTCTAATCGGGGCTACAGCTTTAGCTGATAGTAAATTGAACTTGATGTCTGCAGGGATTTTGGCCTGTTTAACAGGTGCTGGCGGAGGTATCATCCGAGATCTCTTGATTAATGAAGTCCCAAGTGTTCTAAAAGAGGACATCTATGCCCTTCTATCTTTTGTAATTGGCGTTATTTATTACTGGTTGGCCTTTGTCCTTCACTTTCCAAGAATCACTGCTTTTATCATTCTCTCAATTGTCGGTTTTGTGATTCGACTCTGTATTATTAAGTTTAAGCTCTCTTTGCCAAATATGGATAAGAAGACTTGGAATTGATTGATGGTAGGAAAGTTCAATCACTCGATTGATAAATATTTTATAAATTACAAGTTTAATCAAGCGTCTAATCTCATATGGATTAGGCGCTATTTACTTTTTCTATGGTATAATAGAAGATAGATTTACAACTGGAGAATAGAAGGATTTATGATTAAACTAGTCGCAACTGAAATCGGAATAAGAAAATTGATGCAATAGAATATAGAGAAAGCCTTGGAATGATTCCAAGGCTTTTTAGCTATCTATAGATACAAGGAAAAAGTTGTTAGAGTAGATGATTTTATTAGATACCCTTGTTTTGAAAAATATTAAACTATATGTTATTAAAGACAGATTGTATTGAGTACTGAATTATACAAAAATTACTAATGAATTGAGAATTTTGCATTTGATTATACTATAGAGAATATTAGTCAAATAAAATTGTTTTGTTTTCACTAATGCATTTCTTATTATCATCCCAATAGTTAATACTTTCAAAGCTTCCTTTTCTTAAATAAAGGGGTAGCCTTTTTCTTATTTCATCTTGCATTGGTATTTTATCGATTTCTTTTAGATTCCACCATTTTGGCTCACCTTCATCAGATGTGCTTAGTTCACCAGTAAACTGAGTACATAAAAAGTCATAGAAGACAAATCTCTCATTACCAATTGAATTAGTAAAGCCTGAAATTCCTTTTAATTCAAGATTTAATGCGGTAAGTCCAGTCTCTTCCTTGAGTTCCCGTAATGCAGCTTCAAAAAAACTTTCAGGGAATTCAACTTTTCCCCCCGGTGGAATCCAGCCAGGAAAATTATCGTGCTTTCTATTAAGTAATAAAATTTCTTGATTTTTCAAAACGCAAATGTTAACCCAGTTTTTGATTTTTTCAGTCATATTATTAGCCTCCAACAAGTATTTTTTCATATAAAAGTCTATATGTCAAGAACTATAAGCTATTTATGATTGTGACAAATGTATCTCAGCCAAAGATTGATAATTTTTACGCAATAGCTGATTAATTATCAGAATAGAATTTAATCAAGACCTTTGGTAGACAAGTGTTGAGAGGTTGTATATAAAAGAAGGCAAGCAAATCAGCCTGGTCTTCAAAATTGGCTCTACGGATAGATTTATAGAATACAAGGACGTGTCAATTCAGCACGTCTTTTTTTACTTTTTCTATGGTATAATAGAAGATAGATTTACAACTGGAGAATAGGATTTATGATTAAACTAGTCGCAACTGATATGGACGGGACTTTTTTGGATGAAGCTGGCCAATTTGATATGGAGCGTTTAAAAAAGCTTCTCCGTTCTTATAAAGAAAAAGGAATTTACTTTGCTGTAGCATCAGGACGTGGCCTTTTGTCTTTAGAGAAACATTTTGCGGATGTCAAAGATGAGATTATTTTTATCGCCGAAAATGGGAGTCTCGTTCGTTTTCATGGACAAGACCTCTATGAAGCAACCATGCCTAGAGATTTTTACCTATCAACTTTTGAAAAGCTAAAGGCTTCACCTTATTTTGATGAAAAGAAGATGCTCTTGACAGGTAAGAAAGCTTGCTATGTTTTGGATACTGTAGATAAAACCTATCTCATGTTTAGTCATCATTACAATGAAAACATCCAAAAAGTAGCTAGTCTAGAAGATATCACCGATGAAATTTTCAAATTCACAACTAACTTTACAGAAGAGACAGTAGAAGCTGGCGAAGCTTGGGTCAATGAACATGTTCCTGGTGTTAATGCTATGACGACAGGTTTTGAATCCATTGATATTGTTCTTGATTATGTGGACAAGGGAGTTGCGATTGTCGAATTGGCTAAGAAGTTAAATCTGGATATGGACCAAGTGATGGCCTTTGGTGACAATCTCAATGACCTTCACATGATGCAAGTTGTAGGGCACCCAGTCGCACCTGAAAATGCTCGCCCAGAGATTTTGGAACTAGCTGAAACAGTTATCGGTCACCATAAGGACCAGTCAGTTATCGCTTATATGGAGAGATTATAATGGCAGATATTAAATTAATTGCCCTAGATTTAGATGGAACCTTGCTGACGACAGACAAGAAATTGACTGATCGTACCAAGGCAACTTTAAAGGCTGCGCGTGAACAGGGAGTCAAGGTAGTCCTAACAACTGGACGTCCTCTCAAGGCTATGGATTTCTTCCTTAAAGAGCTTGGAACAGACGGCCACGATGACGAATATACTATCACATTCAACGGTGGATTGGTTCAGAAAAATACAGGTGAGATTCTTGATAAGACAGTCTTTTCAATTGATGATGTGACACGTATTTATGAAGAAACTGAAAAATTAGGAATCCCCTTAGATGCAATTTCAGAAGGAACAGTATACCAGATTCAGTCTGACCAAGAAAGTTTATATGCTCAGTTTAACCCGGCTCTAACTTTTGTTCCAACTGCTTTTGAAGATTTGTCCAGTCAGCTAACATACAATAAATGTGTGACTGCCTTTCCTCAGGAACCTTTGGATGCAGCTATTCAAAAGATTTCACCAGAATTATTCGATCAATATGAAATTTTTAAATCACGTGAACTCTTGCTAGAATGGTCACCAAAGAATGTTCATAAGGCGACAGGATTATCTAAACTGATTGAATACCTGGGAATTGAACGAAGTCAAGTCATGGCTTGTGGAGATGAGGCTAATGATCTTTCGATGATTGAGTGGGCTGGTCTCGGTGTCGCTATGCAAAATGCTGTACCGGCAGTTAAAGCTGTTGCAAATGTAGTAACACCAATGACTAATGACGAAGAAGCTGTCGCCTGGGCAATTGAAAAATATGTACTGAAGGAGAACTAAAGAATGGGATTATTTGACCGTTTATTTGGAAAAATAGAAGAACCTAAAATTGAAGATGTTGTCAAAGAAGCTCTAGAAAACATTGATTTAACGGATGATAGCCAGCAAACTGAGACGCTGGAATCTGAAAATATCGAAGTCAAAGAGCAAGATGGGACTGTCGTAGTCGAAGAAAATGATGAAGGATTAATTGAAGCAGAGGTTGACGAAGAAACTATTGTCGAATCAGTTGACGAAGTTGAGGTTTCTGAAGAAGAGTTAAATCAAGTCCAAGAGGCCGATAGTCCTCAAGAGGAATCGACTCATGTTGAAGAGATTTCTTCAAACGATAGTGACGAGGAAGAAATTGTTCAGCCTCAATCTGACGAAGCAGAAACAGAGTTTTTTGAAGAAGAGGAAGCAAACCAAGCAATCGAAGAGGCTCCTCAAGTCCAAGAGACTGAACAAGAAAAATATGACCGTAGTCTCAAGAAAACTCGTACGGGATTTGGTGCCCGTTTGAATGCTTTCTTTGCAAATTTCCGCTCAGTCGATGAAGATTTTTTTGAGGAACTTGAAGAACTGCTCATCATGAGTGACGTTGGTGTGCAGGTGGCTTCAAATCTTACGGAAGAATTGCGTTATGAAGCCAAGTTAGAAAATGCTAAGAAACCTGAAGCACTTCGTCGTGTTATCATCGAAAAATTGGTGGAGTTGTATGAGAAGGATGGCAACTACAACGAAAGCATTAATTTTCAAGATGGTTTGACTGTCATGCTCTTTGTAGGTGTTAATGGTGTCGGAAAGACAACTTCAATTGGTAAATTGGCACATCGCTACAAACAAGCTGGGAAGAAAGTTATGCTAGTTGCTGCTGATACCTTCCGTGCTGGTGCAGTTGCCCAGTTAGCTGAGTGGGGTCGCCGTGTAGATGTTCCTGTCGTAACAGGTCCTGAAAAAGCTGATCCAGCCAGTGTGGTCTTTGATGGGATGGAACGAGCAGTAGCAGAAGGTATTGATATTCTCATGATTGATACAGCAGGCCGTCTGCAAAATAAAGAAAACTTAATGGCAGAATTGGAAAAGATTGGTCGTATCATCAAACGCGTAGTGCCAGAAGCACCTCATGAAACCTTCCTAGCTCTTGATGCGTCAACTGGGCAAAACGCTCTTGTACAAGCTAAAGAATTCTCAAAAATTACTCCTGTTACAGGGATTGTCTTAACCAAGATTGATGGGACTGCCCGAGGTGGTGTTGTTCTTGCTATCCGTGAGGAACTCAATATCCCTGTTAAGCTAATTGGTTTTGGTGAAAAAATCGATGATATCGGTGAGTTTAACTCTGAAAACTTTATGAAGGGCCTTCTAGAAGGTTTAATATAAAAGAAAATCCTGCAAGAATTCTTGCAGGATTGTTTTTGATTATTCTAAACGACCATCTTTACGATAGGCGATATCTGGTTGCCATGTCCATTTGGCACCGTATTTTTCAAGGAGATCAAAGCTGGCTTGTGGTCCCATGCTACCTGATTTATAATCATGAAGAGGAGCGCCATTATCAGCCCACAACTTCTCGATACGGTCAATCAATTCCCAAGAAGCGCTAACTTCTTCCCAGTGACTAAAGTTAGTTGAATCGTTATTCAATACATCGTAGATTAGCTTTTCATAAGGATCTGGTGAAGCACCTGTAGCTGTAGCATCAGTTCTGTAGTCAAGCGAATTATGTGCAAGTTTGAACTCTTCTCCAACTTCTTTACCGTTAAGGCTAAGAGAGAATCCTTCCGTCGGTTGGATGTAGATGGTCAAAATATTTGGTGCTAGAGGCTCTCCAAAAATTGAATCCATTTGCTTAAAGACGATATTGACATGCGTTCCCTTTTCAGTCATTCGTTTACCTGTACGGAAGAAGAAAGGTACATCACGGAAACGGTCACTCTCAACAAAGAAGGCACCTGAAGCAAAGGTTTCTGTCATTGATTCTGGGTTGACATTTGGTTCGCTACGGTAAGAAATGTACTTCATTCCATCAACTTTACCAGAACGGTATTGGCCACGGATGAAGTGCTCTTTAAGTTCCTCATCTGTAGGGTGGTAAAGGTTCTTGAAGACCTTGATTTTCTCTGCGCGAATGTCATCCTTTGTAAAGCTTGCAGGCTTGTCCATAGCAAGGAGTGACAGAAGCTGAAGTGTGTGGTTTTGAACCATGTCTCGAAGGGCGCCAGACTCATCATAGTAGCCACCACGCTCTTCAACACCTAGACGTTCTGCAAAGGTAATTTGAACATTATCAATATGTTCCCGATTCCAAACATTTTCAAAGATCATATTGGCAAAACGAATGGCAAATATGCTTTGAATCATTTCCTTACCAAGATAGTGATCGATACGATAGATTTGTTCTTCGTTAAAAGTAGCTAGAAGCTCTTCGTTTAGTTTGCTTGCAGTTTCATAATCTGTACCGAAAGGTTTCTCAACTATCAAACGTTCAAAGCCCTTACCGTCAACGATTTGCTCAGACTTGAGGTGTTTGGCGATGGTACCGAAAAATTGTGGTGCCATTGAGAGGAAGAAGAGCTTGTTGTGTTCAGTTTGATACTTTTCATTTAACTCAGCCTGAAGCTTACGTAATTCGATATAGTGTTCTGTATCATTGACATCATGGCTTTGATAGTAGAAGTGACTAGCGAACTCTTGAGCTTGCTCAGGACTATCTGCTAAATCAAGAATAGAGTCTACGACAACAGATTCAAAATATTCTTTACTCCATGGGCGACGAGCAGTTCCAATAACAGCAAAATGCTCTGAAAGATGGCCTTCTTTGTAGAGTCTAAAAAGTGAAGGGTAGAGCTTGCGATGAGCCAAGTCTCCACTAGCACCGAAAATTGTAACAATAACTTTTGATGACATCCAGCTACCTAATTTCTATTTACTTTCCTAGATATTCTAGGCATGAGGAAACCCTCATTTTGATACTTTCTATTTTATCATAATTTTCAAAAAAATCCAAAATCCCAATATAAGTGAGAAAAAAACTGCAAGGTAAACCTTGCAGTTTTTTAAGCATTGAGAACCTTGTCCAAAAATTCTTTTAGACGAGGGTGTTGTGGGTTGTCAAAGATTTGATCAGGTGTACCATCTTCTATGAATTCACCGTCTGCTGTAAAGATAACTCGATTGGCAACCTTACGAGCAAATCCCATTTCGTGGGTTACGATAATCATGGTCATGCCTTGTTCAGCCAACTCTTTCATAACATTCAGAACATCACCAACCATCTCAGGGTCAAGGGCAGAAGTTGGCTCGTCAAAGAGCATAATATCAGGGTTCATTGCTAAACCGCGGGCAATAGCCACACGTTGTTTTTGACCACCGGATAGACTTTCAGGATTGGCATTGGCCTTGTCAGCAAGCCCAACTTTTTCAAGAAGTTCCATTCCTAATTTTTCAGCTTCAGCCTTGGTCATTAACTTGTGCTCTACAGGAGCGAAAGTGATATTTTCCAATACGGTCATATGTGGAAAGAGATTGAAGTGCTGGAACACCATTCCGATATTTTCACGAACGTGGTCTACATTGGTCGCTTTATCCGTCAAATCATAGCCGTTAACTGTGATGCTTCCTTTTGTTCCTTCTTCGAGGAGATTTAAGCTACGCAAGAAAGTTGACTTACCTGAACCAGAAGGTCCAATGATACAAACAACATCTCCTTCATAGAATTTCGCTGAAATTCCTTTAAGGACTTTGTTTTTACCATATTGTTTATGTAAGTTATGAACGTCAATTTTTAATTTTGCCATTATTGAATCCTCTTTTCTAAGCGTTTCGCTAATCTAGTTAGAAGAGTGATAATCACAAGGTAGAAGACTGCGAGAATTGCATACATTTTGAAACTTTGGTAGTTACGAGCAATGATAATCTTACCAGTTTGGAAAAGTTCAACCAAACCGATTGCAGATACGATCGTTGTATCTTTAAGAGCGATAACAAATTGGTTGACAAAGTTTGGAAGCATGAGCTTGGTTGCTTGTGGCAAGACAATCTTACGCATGGTTTTTCCATATGAAATACCAAGGCTTCGACTGGCTTCCATTTGCCCAACAGGAACAGCCTTGATACCACCACGAACAATCTCAGCGATGTAGGCAGCTGAGTTTAGGGAAAGTGCGATAGTACCAGCGACAAAGTCGTTGATTGGACTTTGTTGACCTGTAAGAGATTCGATAAAGTTAGGAATGCCCCAGAAAATGAAAGCAGCAAGAATCATCAATGGAATACCACGGATAACGTCAACGAAAATCTCTGAAATCAAACGGAGTGATTTATAAGGGCTGACACTAAAAATACCAAAGATAATTCCGATGAAAATTGCAATTACAAATGAAATAAGTGCTAATGAGAGGGTAATTCCAAGTCCGCTGAGAAGTTGTTTGTAGTTGTTTTTCAATAATCCCCAAATAGTTGTTTCGTCAGCGGTTGAACTTGTAGTAGTAGAATTGCTAGCTAGATACTTATCCAGGATTTTTTGGAATTCTCCATTTGCTTTAAGGTTTGCAAGCCCCTTGTTAAACTTCTCTAGCAATTCTGGATTACTTCCTTTTTTAACTGCAAAAGCAGTTTCACCAATTGGAGTACCTGCGATTGGTGTTTTTAACTTTTGTCCTTGACTAATAGAGTATTTAATAACAGGTTCGTCGTCCATAACGGCATCTATTGAACCGGTATTTAAACTATCATACATAGATGCAGCATCGGAAAAAGTTTTAATCTTGTAACCGTACTTGCTTTGATTCTCTGTTAGGAAGGTTTGTGAAGCAGTACCATTTTTCACACCTACAGTCTTACCGTTCAAATCTTCATAAGAAGAAATGGTACTTGATTCTTTAACACCAAGAATAGTATTTGCTGTATAGTAAGAATCAGAGAAATCGAAAGTTTCCTTACGAGCATCAGTTACTGACATACCTGCAATGATACCGTCTGCTTGTCCAGATTGGACTGCGTTAATAGCAGCATCAAAACCTGGATTAGTAATCTCGATTTCAAAACCTTGGTCTTCAGCGATTGCCTTGATTAGATCCATATCGATACCAGTGTATTGATTGCTTGAGTCCTGGAAAACAAATGGCGCAAAAGATGAGTCACTGGCGATAACATACCTTGTTTTCTCAGCATCAGCTTTTACTATTCCTAGTGAAAGAATAGGAAATAAAATAAGCAAACAAGCTAGAATTTTTTTCTTCATGTGATGTCTCCTTTCAAGATATTTTCAAATTATATCAAAAAAGTTGAAGAAGGGCAAATGTTTTATATTTCTATGTAAGAAAATATAACATATAACAAAATGAGGGTGTCTGTTGAGAAACAGAAACTCTTTCCTTTTTATGGTAAAATAGAAGGATAGAAAATGTGTATGAGGCTATTATGATAAATCGAATTACAGACAACAAATTTAAACTGGTATCCAAATACCAGCCTTCTGGGGATCAACCGCAGGCTATCGAGAAGTTAGTGGATAACATCGAGGGTGGTGAGAAGGCACAAATCCTGATGGGAGCGACTGGTACGGGGAAGACCTATACCATGAGCCAGGTCATTGCTCAGGTTAATAAACCGACCCTGGTCATCGCCCATAATAAAACGCTAGCGGGCCAGCTCTATGGGGAGTTCAAGGAATTTTTCCCAGATAATGCTGTTGAGTACTTCGTATCCTACTACGATTACTACCAGCCAGAAGCTTATGTGCCTTCAAGCGATACTTATATAGAAAAAGACAGTTCAGTCAATGATGAAATTGATAAACTTCGTCACTCCGCGACTTCAGCGCTCTTGGAGCGTAATGATGTTATCATTGTTGCATCTGTGTCTTGTATCTATGGATTGGGTTCTCCGAAGGAATATGCTGATAGCGTGGTAAGTCTGCGACCAGGCCTTGAGATTTCTCGAGATAAACTGCTCAATGATTTGGTGGATATTCAGTTCGAACGCAATGACATTGATTTTCAGCGTGGAAGATTCCGTGTTCGTGGGGATGTGGTGGAGATTTTCCCAGCCTCTCGTGATGAGCATGCCTTTCGTGTTGAGTTCTTCGGAGATGAAATTGATCGTATTCGTGAAGTTGAAGCTCTAACTGGTCAAGTTCTGGGCGAAGTGGATCATTTGGCTATTTTCCCAGCCACACACTTTGTGACCAATGACGACCACATGGAAGTAGCTATTGCTAAGATTGAGGCTGAGTTGGAGGAGCAGTTAGCTATTTTTGAGAAGGAAGGTAAACTCCTTGAAGCTCAACGTTTGAAACAGCGAACAGAATACGATATCGAGATGCTTCGTGAGATGGGCTATACAAACGGGGTTGAAAACTACTCGCGTCACATGGATGGACGAAGTGAAGGAGAGCCACCGTACACCCTTCTTGATTTCTTCCCTGATGATTTTTTGATTATGATTGATGAGAGCCACATGACCATGGGGCAAATCAAGGGAATGTATAATGGAGACCGTTCGCGTAAGGAAATGTTGGTTAATTACGGTTTCCGTTTGCCATCTGCCTTGGATAATCGTCCCCTTCGTCGTGAAGAGTTCGAAAGTCATGTTCACCAGATTGTCTACGTTTCAGCGACACCTGGTGATTATGAACACGAGCAGACTGATACCGTTATTGAGCAAATCATTCGTCCGACTGGTCTTTTGGATCCAGAAGTTGAAGTCCGTCCGACTATGGGGCAAATTGATGATCTTTTAGGTGAAATCAATGCCCGTGTTGAAAAGAACGAGCGTACCTTTATTACAACCCTGACCAAGAAAATGGCTGAAGACTTGACTGACTACTTCAAAGAAATGGGTATCAAGGTCAAATATATGCACTCGGATATCAAGACTTTAGAGCGAACAGAGATTATCCGTGACCTGCGTTTAGGAGTCTTTGATGTCTTGGTAGGGATTAACCTCCTTCGTGAAGGGATTGATGTTCCAGAAGTAAGTTTAGTTGCTATTCTCGATGCCGACAAGGAAGGTTTCCTTCGTAATGAGCGTGGACTTATTCAGACTATTGGTCGTGCTGCCCGTAATAGCGAGGGGCATGTCATCATGTATGCAGATACTATGACCCAGTCTATGCAACGCGCCATCGATGAAACAGCTCGTCGTCGTAAAATCCAGATGGCTTATAATGAAGAACACGGTATTATTCCACAAACTATTAAGAAGGAAATCCGTGACCTGATCTCTGTAACCAAGGTAGTTGCCAAGGAAGAGGACAAGGAAGTCGATATCAATAGCCTCAACAAACAAGAACGCAAGGAACTCGTCAAAAAACTCGAAAAACAAATGCAAGAAGCCGTCGAAGTGCTTGACTTTGAACTCGCAGCTCAGATTCGTGATATGATGTTGGAAGTCAAAGCGTTGGATTAGTGAAATGATTTTTATATATGTTTAACTAGGAGAATTTAGTAATGAAAAAAGCATTAGTGTTGAATTTCAGTTTTATCGGGATTATCCTCTCAGTTTGTTTTATAAGTTTTGTATTGATTGTGGTAGTTAATTTTCATAATACTTTTTCTGGACCAAATCAAAAGGATATTGAAGTGGCAGCAAGCAGAACACTGAATTTATATGGCTTTAAAGGTGAAGTGAAGGTGACGAAGTTTTCTAGATATAGATGGCCTTCTGAAGATTATGAAATTGAATACGATTACACTGAAGAAGTTAATGGTAGGAAAATCACTGTAAGTGACAGTTTAATTTATTTTCCTAAATCTCCAGGAAACTCTAAACGGACGAGTGAAGAAATAGCCTACGACGGAACTACTAAAACTATGTTAAGAGAATTCTCTGGGATAGCTGATCAATTACTCAATCAACATCCAGACAGTGTTTCCAATAAAGAAAAAGTGGAGAATTTTTTCAAGCAATATGAAAATCCCAATTTGGAATTCGTAAGTAGTTACTGGAGTGTCGATACTGAATCTGACAATATCCAAGACTATTATGCCCTTATCGAAAAGAACCATAAAGAAGGAAAAGCTTTTCAAGGTTTATATGACCTCCCTATTAATGAATTTCTGGAAAAAGGAATTGTTAAAGGAAGTGTTAGATATAAAGACACTGTTTTAGAAGAGGGTGAGAAAGATTATTTCGATAGTGAAGGCGGACTGACAGGATTTATTTCAAATGGGATCGAAAATGCTGAGTTGCCAGATGCCTTTTATGAGGTTTCTTACTACTATGGTGCTAAAGGATATCGTTCAGGAAGCAGTGTCTCTTTAAAAATTCAGAATCATAAACTGATAAGTTACGAAAAAAACTGAACTGGTCGGTTTTAGATGATAAAATTAAACTTATTAGATTATATCTCAAAAATGAAATCATAATGTAAATCTCTTTGAACAGTTATTGAAACGAAAGATTAAGAAACGAATGAAAAAGAAAGTCACGGCACAGAAAAAATCAAAAAAACACTATATGCCAAATCAAAAAATGAGCTGGCTGGATAAAGTAAAATTGTGGTTGCTACAGCATTCAAAAATAGCTTTTCTATTAGATAGTAGTATATTTTTCTTCTCAGCTTTTGGGGTATTCTATTTGTTGTTTGGAACAACTCTTATTCCAAAACCCTATCAAAACTTCAATTATGTCTTTCCGCTCTTTCTGAATCTTATATTCTTAGTGAACATGCTTTATCAAGGTGTTTTTAGAGATAATTTCGATGGAATGCTGACAATACAAGATTTTGCAGATCCATTCTTGTACCTAAATGGAGTAGGTTTGTTGTTTCACTCATTTTTCGGAATAGTGGGTCGAAATAGAAAGACTATTCCTCCCTTGCTAACATTAGACCACCGCTACATCTGGTTTCCAATTCTTACTTATATAACCTTCTTCTTAGTGGCTACTTTGATTATTTTAATTTCCAAGTATATTGAAAAGAAAAAGGGAAAAGAAGAAAATAGGGAAAATCCACTCAAATGAAAAAGAATAAAAGAAATTCAAATACAAAAAAGAATCTCTCAAGGAGAGAATGTTTTCATCTTTGGCTAGATTCTCATAAATTTTTAGGATTCTTCTTGATCCTCGGTCTTATCCTTGCAATAGGACTAAGTTTGAATCTAATTTTTGAAAGTCTTCCTATTCCTTCGCCCTTTAGAGATATCAACTATAGTTTTCCACTATATATAAATCTTTTTTGTCTAGTATATCGATTATTTGACTATTGGTTCCTAGACTTGTCTGGGAAAGGATGACAATAAAAAGATTTGCAGATTTATTTATTTATCTTAATAGTATCGGTTTAATAGTCCATCTCTTTATTGGAATTAGCGGAAAAAACAGTAAAGGGATTTTACCTTCTCTCTTATCCCTAGCTCACCGCTATATTTGGTTTCCTATAGCAACCTATTTAGTCTTTTTTACTGTAGCTGCTTTAACGATTTTGTTTATGAAATTTATTGAAAATAAGAGGAGTTAATTATGAGAAAACATCTAACTATATTTAGGATTCTTTACCTACTGTTCTTGGTATTTGCCCTACTCCATTTTATCCTAGGTTTATTTGGTTTAGCTTTTACCCCAGTTTTGTGGAATATCTGGTTTTTTGGTCTCTGCTTAACCCTATTTATCCATCCATGGACCATCTTTTATAAAACAAGAATCTTTCAATGGCATCATTTGATTTTTCAAGCTCTCAGCGGTTTCTTTGCCCTCCTAATCTGGGTTTTGATTTTCTTCTTTTTATCTATGGTTCCAGATTCATCTATGCCTATCAATATAGATTATCAGGTGAATAGTAAAGATAAGGAAATTAGAATCATCAGAGGTTCCTTACTCCATGAAATTCATGAATATCATGACTTAGTTAATCCTTTGATTATGAAATCTAAAGTTAAGTATAAGATAGAAAATTAAAGATTAGAAAGTGATCCCTATGTCTCGAGCACAATTAACCATTCTTACCAATATTTGTATGATTGAAGATCTAGAAAAGCAGCGCGTGGTTATGCAGTATCGATCACCCGAAAGCAACCATTGGTCTGGCTATGCCTTTCCAGGAGGTCATGTCGAAGACGGAGAGGCTTTTGCAGAGTCAGTTATTCGCGAAATATACGAGGAAACAGGTCTAACGATTCAAAATCCTCAACTTGTCGGCATTAAAAATTGGCCCTTAGATACAGGTGAGCGTTATATTGTCTTTTGTTACAAGGCAACTGAGTTTACTGGTACTCTACAATCATCTGAAGAAGGAGAAGTGTCCTGGGTACAAAAAGACCAGATTCCAAATTTGGATCTGGCCTATGATATGTTACCTTTGATGGAGATGATGGAAGCTCCAGACAAGTCTGAATTTTTCTACCGTCACCGTACAGAGGACGGGTGGGAAAAGAAAATCTTTTAATCTTTTACTAAATAACCAAGCTGGTCCAAGGCCTTCTCAATATAGAGGAGGTCTTGTTCGTTTTCAGCTTCGACTAGGTGATAATGGACGCCATCTGTTAATTCAGAAAGTGGTCTAAAGTCAGACCGTTCGACTTGCTCTAAAAAATGCTGAACGTCACGGCGACAAGAGAGTTTGAGCAAGGTTTCAATTTCCCCGTAGACAGGATGATCAATTAAGGTATTCTGAACACGTCCCCCATTATCGACGATAGCTAGAAGTTCTTGGCCGATTTCTTCCATCTCGTGCTTTACTTTAAACAGCTTGTGAACATACGGATTGGTTTTGCTTTCTTTATAAATATAACCACGATTGGTTGATAAGATAGGAGCACCATCTGCACGAAGAACAGCTATATCCTGAACAATAATCTGGCGAGTGACATGAAAATGTTCTGCTAAGCTTTTTCCGTTTAGAGGTTTTTGAGTTTCTTTTAAGAGTTGTAGAAGTGCTTCTTTTCGATTTTTTGTCATATTCTTCTTTCTTAACGCTTAATGGCGTTTTTTCAATGCTTTATAAACAGTTAATGCTAAGTAATAGTCTATCATACTATGAACAATAGTTCCAAAACCAACTAATACAAAGAGAACATAGAACATATTTTTTAGGTCTGTTCCTGTACTAGCATAAAAGATGATACAAGCAAAGACTTCGGCGATAGCATGTACTAAACCAAGTACAAAGTTAAAAATCAAGGAAGATTTCTTGTTGTCCAAGGTTTGAGGATGTTTTTGCAAATAGAAGGCTCCCAAAGTGCCGAAAAAGATATGGGAGAAAGCTCGAAGTACAATGACAATTGGATAACCAGCCATGAGGAATCCTAGGCTAGAAGCTATAATGACAAAGATTGCCATCCAAGGAGAAAGAAACATAGCGATAAAGATTGCAACGTGGCTTCCTAGGGTGTAAGAAGCGGGCGGAATAACAATCTTGAAGGGCATCACCAAGGGAATCAAAATAGCAATAGCGGTTAGCAATGCGGTTAAAGTCATGAATTGGGTTTTCTTTTGTGTATTCATAATAACTCCTTTTATATGTATATACAGTTGTATAGTACACTAAATAATATTATCCGTCAAGATAGAAATTGAATTTTGAAGGAAAAATAGTTAAAATAAAGTAAAGTATCTTAGAAAGAATAGAGAGTTAAGATGGTAGATATTCTTTATCCAATTTTTATCATTCATTACATATCTAAGCAGAAAAAATTAGGATTCCAAGTATCTAAATTTACTACATATACAGCCTATAGTTTCTTAATGATTTCGATAATAAGAATCGCATTTGGTTCCTTAGCTCTGATTGTTTTCTCGATACCCATATTCGGTTTCCTCTATTTCAGTATCATAGGGCTCATTCTTTATCATATTAGCATTATTTATGGCGTAATCCTACTTTTCTTGTCATTGACTTTTTTCTTAGACAATCAAAAATCTAATCAGGATATTCAAACCATGGAAAATACTCCATTCATATTTCATGTGTTGATGTTGATCTTTCATGCGCTCTTAATCTATAATACATTGGTACCGATCTTTTCCATTTACTGAGAAAATATTTAAATATTCTTCTCTAAGTGGCAGTAGAATTGAGAAAAAACTCAAATTTTTTTAAAAAATACTTGCTTTGATAGAATTCTTGTGATATACTTATAAACGGTTTGAAAAAACTGCCTAAGACAGTAGGGGAGCAAGACTCATAAATATCCTACCGAGGACAAAACGTATCATGTAAAAAGAAGCGTATTGTACTTTCGTGTCTAGGTTTGGGCGCGTTTTTCTTTTGGAAAAATTCCCCAAGCAAAATAATTACGGAGGTGAACACACTAATGAGTGAAGCAATTATTGCTAAAAAAGCGGAACTAGTTGACGTAGTAGCTGAGAAAATGAAAGCTGCTGCATCAATCGTCGTTGTAGACGCTCGTGGTTTGACAGTTGAACAAGATACAGTTCTTCGTCGTGAGCTTCGTGGAAGCGAAGTTGAGTATAAAGTTATTAAAAACTCAATCTTACGTCGTGCAGCTGAAAAAGCTGGTCTTGAAGATCTTGCATCTGTTTTTGTTGGACCATCTGCAGTAGCATTTTCTAACGAAGATGTTATCGCGCCAGCGAAAATCTTGAACGACTTTTCTAAAAACGCTGAAGCACTTGAAATCAAAGGTGGTGCAATCGAAGGCGCTGTCGCATCAAAAGAAGAAATCGTTGCTCTTGCAACTCTTCCAAGTCGCGAAGGACTTCTTTCTATGCTCCTTTCTGTACTTCAAGCGCCAGTGCGCAACGTTGCTCTTGCAGTCAAAGCGGTTGCAGACAACAAAGAAGACGCAGCTTAATCATAAGCTACGCAGCGTAGCCTAGCTACAAAAAAATAACAAAATTAAATTTAAACTTATTTGGAGGAAATAACAATGGCATTGAACATTGAAAACATTATTGCTGAAATTAAAGAAGCTTCAATCCTTGAATTGAACGACCTTGTAAAAGCTATCGAAGAAGAATTTGGTGTAACTGCAGCTGCTCCTGTAGCTGTTGCTGCAGCTGGTGCTGCTGACGCTGGTGCTGCTAAAGACTCATTTGACGTTGAATTGACAGCTGCTGGTGACAAAAAAGTTGGCGTTATCAAAGTTGTACGTGAAATCACTGGTCTTGGACTTAAAGAAGCTAAAGAACTTGTTGATGGTGCACCAGCACTTGTTAAAGAAGGCGTTGCAACTGCAGAAGCTGAAGAAATCAAAGCTAAATTGGAAGAAGCTGGAGCTTCAGTTACTCTTAAATAATAGAGCGACTACATTTGTAGCTTAAAAACATGATTAAACCGCTATTCTTAGGAGTAGCGGTTTTTCTTTTTGTTCAAAAAGGGGCATGAAAAGGAATGACTTTAGATTAGTATTTCTATTTAAGGTGAATTATTGGAGATTCCTTATGAAAAAAATTTACTTTTTAATTGCATTTTGTTATAATAGACGCAAGAAAGAATATCTTATCGGTAGATCTTAAGCGAGCCTGAGATAGTGAGAGTCAGGTGATTGAGTGATAAGTGTGGCGCTTTTGGTATTTTAATAAAGATAATGAAGTAATAAATTAGGGTGGAACCGCGTTTTTGACGCCCCTAGGTCACTTGACTTAGGAGCAAAGACACGGTTTTTTTTGTTTTCTGAGTTGAGCGCAAAAAAAATATAAAGGAGTAAAATATGTCCAATAAACTAACCTTTCACTGCGTGAGTGGCAGATACCTCCTTACAGTCGGACTGCCCCACGCTCAGCACTAAGGTACCTGAGCTAGACGCAGTACTAACTCGTCTTGCCTCGTATAATCGACGAGGCAGACTCGTGTCGCAAGAAATTATAGAAAAAAGGAGAAAACAATGTCTAAAAAATTGACTTTCCAGGAAATCATCCTTACTTTGCAACAATACTGGAATGACCAGGGTTGTATGCTCATGCAGGCTTATGATAACGAAAAAGGTGCGGGAACCATGAGTCCTTATACTTTCCTTCGTGCCATTGGTCCTGAGCCATGGAATGCGGCTTATGTAGAACCATCTCGTCGTCCAGCAGACGGTCGTTACGGAGAAAACCCAAATCGTCTCTACCAACACCACCAATTCCAAGTGGTTATGAAGCCATCTCCATCAAATATCCAAGAGCTCTACCTTGAGTCATTGGAAAAATTGGGTATCAACCCATTGGAACACGATATTCGTTTCGTTGAAGACAACTGGGAAAACCCATCAACTGGTTCAGCTGGTCTTGGATGGGAAGTGTGGCTTGATGGTATGGAAATCACTCAGTTCACTTACTTCCAACAAGTCGGTGGTTTAGCAACAGGTCCTGTTACTGCTGAGGTAACTTACGGTTTGGAACGCTTGGCTTCCTACATCCAAGAAGTTGACTCAGTTTATGATATCGAGTGGGCTCCAGGTGTTAAATATGGAGAAATTTTCCTTCAACCAGAATATGAGCATTCAAAATACAGCTTTGAAGTTTCTGACCAAGACATGCTTCTTGAAAACTTTGAAAAGTTTGAAAAAGAAGCTGGACGCGCTTTGGAATTAGGCCTTGTGCACCCAGCCTATGACTACGTTTTGAAATGTTCACATACCTTCAACTTGCTTGATGCTCGTGGAGCGGTATCGGTTACAGAACGTGCCGGTTACATTGCCCGCATCCGTAACTTAGCCCGTGTAGTAGCTAAAACTTTCGTCGCAGAACGTAAGAAACTCGGTTACCCACTTCTAGACGAAACCACACGCGCCAAACTCCTAGCAGAAGAGGAAGAATAGGCATAATTACAGGAATAAATGACTGAAAGTCGACCGTAGGTCGCTAAATAAAACAAGACCGCTGTAGTGAAAGTCGGATAAGAAGTTTCTTATCCGACTGGGGAACTGACGAGACTTAAGGCTTGACAGTTAGCAATGAAACCGAAGGTTTGCTTGCGTCCCCCACTACTAAAGGTCTTGTTGAAGAACATTAATTGTGTAAAGGAAAAAACATGACAAAAAACTTATTAGTAGAACTAGGACTCGAAGAGTTACCAGCCTACGTAGTAACTCCAAGTGAAAAACAACTCGGCGAAAAAATGGCAGCCTTCTTGGATGACAACCGCCTTTCATATGAAGGGATTCAAACATTTTCAACTCCACGTCGTTTGGCTGTTCGTGTACTTGGTTTAGCAGACCAACAAACAGATTTGACTGAAGATTTTAAAGGACCTTCTAAGAAAATTGCTTTGGATGCAGAAGGAAACTTCTCTAAAGCTGCCCAAGGATTTGTCCGTGGAAAAGGCTTGACTGTAGATGACATTGAATTCCGTGAAATCAAAGGTGAAGAATATGTTTATGTAACGAAGCATGAAGCTGGAAAACCAGCAGAAGAAGTTCTGACTGGAATTCCAGAAGTCTTGGCTAGCTTAAGTTTCCCTGTTAGCATGCGTTGGGCAAACAATACCTTTGAATACATCCGTCCAGTCCACACTTTGACAGTGCTTTTGGATGATGAAGCTCTTGAACTAGATTTCTTAGATATTCATTCAGGCAGAGTCAGCCGCGGACACCGTTTCCTTGGTCATGAAGTAGAAATTCGTCATGCTGATAGTTACGAAGAAGACTTACGCAAAGTCTATGTCATTGCTGATAGCATTGAACGTGAAAATATGATTCGTGAACAAATTAAGGAAATTGAAGCAGAACAAGGCGTTCAAGTACAGATTGATGAAGGACTTTTAAACGAAGTCTTAAACTTGGTTGAATATCCAACTGCATTTATGGGTAATTTTGAGCCTAAATACCTAGAAGTTCCAGAAGAAGTTTTGGTTACTTCAATGGAAACTCATCAACGTTATTTTGTTGTCCGTGATCTTGAAGGAAATCTAAAACCAAACTTCATTTCAGTTCGTAACGGAAATGCTGAACACTTGGAAAATGTCATTCGAGGAAATGAGAAAGTCTTGGTTGCTCGTTTGGAAGATGGAGAATTCTTCTGGCGTGAAGACCAAAAACTCAAGATTGAAGATTTAGTTGCTAAACTTTCACACGTAACCTTCCATGAAAAGATTGGTTCACTTCGTGAACACATGATTCGTACAGGACAAATTGCTATACTGCTAGCTGAAAAAGCTGGTCTATCAGTTGATGAATCTATTGATCTTGCTCGTGCTGCAGCCATTTATAAATTTGACCTCTTAACCGGTATGGTTGGTGAATTTGATGAGCTTCAAGGGATCATGGGTGAGAAGTATGCGCTTCTTGCAGGTGAAAATGCAGCAGTGGCGCAAGCTATTCGAGAGCACTATCTTCCTGATTCAGCAGACGGGACTCTTCCTGAATCTAAAGTTGGAGCAATACTTGCACTAGCCGATAAATTAGATACTCTCTTATCTTTCTTCTCTGTTGGGTTGATTCCATCTGGTTCAAACGACCCTTATGCCCTTCGTCGTGCAACACAAGGGATTGTTCGAATCTTAGAAGACTTTGGATGGAATATTCCGATGGACGAGTTGATTGCCAGTCTTTATGCTTTATCGTTTGATAGTTTAACTTACGATAACCAAGAAGAAGTGCTTAACTTCATCAAAGCTCGTGTTGATAAGATGATGGATTCTACAGCAAAAGATATTAAAGAAGCTGTTCTAGCAAGCTCAAACTTTGTTGTCTCTGATATGATTGAAGCGGCAGAAGCTCTTTCAGAAGCTGCTAAAACTGAAGATTACAAATCATCAGTTGAGTCATTATCTCGTGCCTTTAACCTAGCAGAAAAGGCAGAAGGTTCAGTCAAAGTTGATGCAAATCTCTTTGAAAATGAGCAGGAAAAAGAACTAGCTCAAGCTGTAGAAAGCTTAGAATTGAAAGGTTCAGCTAGTGATAAATTAGAGCAATTATTTGCTCTTAGTCCAGTTATTGATGCATTCTTTGACAATACCATGGTTATGGCAGAGGATATTGATGTTAAGAATAATCGTTTGGCTATTCTAGCTGAACTTGTCAATAAAGCAAAAACAGTGGCTGCTTTTAACCTTCTTAATACAAAATAGTAATTGAAAAATAGATTGGAGGTCCAAATATGACACCAGAAAAAATCGCTCGTATTAATGAACTTGCTAAAAAGAAAAAAACAGAAGGCTTGACTGCGGAAGAAAAAGTAGAACAAGCCAAACTTCGTGAGGAATATATCGAAGGCTATCGTCGTTCAGTACGTCATCACGTTGAAGGAATCAAAATCGTCGATGAAGATGGTAATGATGTGACTCCTGAAAAACTTCGTCAAGTGCAACGAGAAAAAGGTTTACACGGCCGTAGTCTTGATGATCCGAATTCATAAATAAAAAAATTCTCGGTTTGTGTGTGCGAACCGAGATTTCTATTAACAAAAAAGGAACCAAGAATGGTTCCTTTTTGTTAGTTATTAGTTACTTGCACCAGAAGTAGCATCAGCAGCTCCGTGGCCACCATCACCATGTCCTCCAGCGTCAGATGCACCAGAAGTAGCATCGGCATCTCCGTGACCTCCAGCAGCAGGAGCAAAAGGTCCGCTACCGCCTACCAAACGTTGACCAGTTTCTTTCAAGTACCAGTCAAGCCATGGTTGGAAGTTAAAGACAATTTCATTGATACCAGCATATGATCCATCAGGATAGTACATAGCTTGGTAGTTGTGAGTATTGATAACACCTGCAGGTGAACCAGGAACAATTGTACGTACGTATTCTTGGTTGCCATTGCGAAGCGTACCAATAACCCACTCAACATTTTTCATACGTGCAGGTGGAAGTGATCCGTGAACTGTTGACATACGGCTACCAGATTGAGGTGGCACACGTTTCGCAAACATTGTTTCTGGATCTTGATGAGCGTTGTTGTAGTATAGGAATTGGTTGTTGTCATCAGCATATGTCAATTCAAAAGGCATAGCTTTCAAGAACATATCGATTTGGTTAACTGTAAGGATACCATGGTCAAGTTTAACGTATGTATCACCTGAAACAGCACCTGTGATTTCTGCAACTTTTTCTACCCATTCTGGATCATCAGGGTCAACTTCTGTAATAGTTGTGGCAATTGGTTTTCCACAATCCAAGTCTTCTGGTTCAATTGGTTTTGGTTTTTTCAAATTAGAAACGACTCCTACGTATTTGACAAAGTTATCTAAGCAAGTTTCAAGGAATTTAACAGTTCCTTCGTTAATAATATTTCCTTTTGCATCAAAAGCTTCTTTGGCTTTTCCAAGAAGGAACTCATTACCTGGTAATGTGTAGGCATTTACTCCTGGCGCATCAAGAATTTTACGAAGGTGAACTTGAGCACGTGAAGTTCCTTGATCGTAGTATGAAGCACCCACAATCATAACTGGTTTGTTTTCAAATGGATGAACTTCGTATGAAAGCCATTCAAGGACTGACTTAAGTGAAGCAGAAATAGTGTGGTTGTGCTCTGGAGTAGCAATAATCACACCATCAGCTCGAGTGATTTTGTTATAAAGAAGGCGCAACTGGAAGCTCTCGTCCCATTTTTCGTCTTGGTTAAACATTGGAACTTCATCGATTTCCAAAACTTCTAGTTCAAATTTAAATTTAAACTGACGGCGGATGAACTCCAAGAGTTTGCGGTTATATGATTGATCGTAGTTTGATCCAACAAGTCCAACAAATTTCATTCTTTCGATCTCCTATCTTACAAATTTTCCCAATCAAAATCTTCAGCATCTTTGCGAAGAAGCTCTTGTGCGTTACGCAATTTCTCAGTAACTTTAACAAAGATACGGAAGTCATCAAAGATGGCATCCAATTTCTTGATGACATCAAGATCTACCAAGTCACCATTTTGATCAAATGCTTGAAGAGAATGTGAAAGCAAGAATTCATCTGGGAGAACATTTGCTTTGATTTCAGGAGCATTAAGAATTTGACGAAGTTGCAATTGAGCACGTGATGAACCGAGTGTACCATATGAAGCACCTGTAATCATGACAGGTTTGTTCAAAAGCGGGAATACACCATATGAAATCCAAGCAAGAGCGCTCATAAGAACAGCTGGGATTGAGTGGTCGTATTCTGGAGTACCGATAATAACTCCATCAGCAGCTTCGATTTTAGCAGCGATTTCCGTAGCTTCAGCTGGGATTTGTTTGTCAGCTGGTTTGTTAAATACAGGTAGATCCTTAATTTCTACCAATTCGATTTCTGCTTTATCAGCAAAGTGTTTCTGCATATATTGAAGCAGTTGGCGGTTTGTGGAACGTTTTGAGTTAGTTCCTACAATAGCAATAAGTTTAAGCATGGGCTTTCCTTTCTCTTTTTGCATTATTAATGATTTATCGTTGGATACCAGATGAACAAGCTAAGCGTCCATCTTTGTCAATGAGGATAGCTTCGATACCATCAATATTTTCGACTTGCCACATAATAGAGGCGCTGCGTTCTCCAAATAATCGTGTGGTCCATATCTCGCCGTCAACAGAGCGGTCAGATATTATGGTTAAACTAGCTAAATCCGTTTCAATAGGATAGCCTGTTTCACTATCGAAAATGTGATGATAATCCTTGCCATTGATTGCAAGATGCCGTTCATAAATCCCAGATGTAACCACTGATTTTCCAGTAATAGACAAGGTTATCAGGTGATTACCGCGTGGATTATTTGGATCTTGAATGCCGATTTGCCACGGACGTCCATCTTTTGATTGATTGTTCCCAATTGTGAGGATGTTTCCTCCAAGATTGATAAGAGCAGAAGTGACGCCGTTTTCTTTTAAGAAAGCTGCAACCTTATCTGCACTGTACCCCTTTGCTAAACACCCTAAGTCAATTTTCATTCCTTTTTTTTCTAGGAAAACCGTAGAATTGACTGAATCGAGTTTAATAAAATGAGGGTCTATTAGTGGTAAGACTGAAGCAATTTCTTCAGGGCTTGCAACCTTTGCATCGGAAAAACCGATACGCCAGGTTTGAACCAAAGGTCCTATACTAATATTGAGATGACTTTTAGGTGCTAGACTGTGTTCTAGACCTAATGAAATCAGCTCAAACAAATCAGGGTGGACTTTAACTGGAGCGATACCTGCCTGATAGTTAATTTCCATTAATTCAGATTCAGTACTGTTAGCATTGAAGCGGAATTCAAGTTCCTTGAGCAAATCAAAAGCTTGACGGAGAAGATTATCGGCTTGTTCATGTACTAAGGAAATAGTAATCGTAGTTCCCATTAATCGCTCAGATGATGAACTAAGAGGCAAAGAATCAACTCCCTTCAAATCACTGGGAAATAGCTATAAATCTTGAAAGAATGAGAAATTTAAAATTTATAATCTATTTCCATATAAATAGAATATCATAAAGTCAGCGTTTTCACAAATCATTTTTTACAAAAAGTCAAGAAATATGCTTAAAAAAATAAAAACAGCTCCAAATCAATAAGAGCTCTTTGAAAACAAGTTGATATATCTTTCAAAAACTTTCTTAAATAACATCAAACTGGTCAAAAGTCTTGAAAACGTTCACAGATAATGGTATACTTGAGAGGTAAATAAAAAAATAAAGGTAGGATTTATCTTATGAGTAAAATCGTAGTCGTGGGAGCTAACCACGCTGGAACTGCATGTATCAACACAATGTTGGATAACTTTGGAAACGAAAACGAAATCGTTGTATTTGACCAAAACTCAAACATTTCATTCCTTGGATGCGGAATGGCACTTTGGATTGGTGAACAAATTGACGGACCTGAAGGTTTGTTCTACTCTGACAAAGAAAAATTGGAAGCGAAAGGTGCTAAAGTTTACATGAACTCACCAGTTCTTTCAATTGACTACGACAACAAAGTTGTAACAGCAGAAGTTGAAGGTCAAGAACACAAAGAGTCTTATGACAAATTGATCTTTGCGACTGGTTCAACTCCAATCTTGCCACCAATCGAAGGCGTTGAAATCGTTAAAGGTAACCGTGAGTTCAAAGCAACTCTTGAAAACGTACAATTCGTTAAATTGTACCAAAACGCAGAAGAAGTTATCAACAAACTTGCTGACAAGAGCAAACACCTTGAGCGTATCGCTGTTGTAGGTGGTGGTTACATCGGTGTTGAGCTTGCTGAAGCTTTCGAACGTCTTGGAAAAGAAGTTGTACTTGTTGATATCGTTGACACTGTATTGAACGGATACTATGACAAAGACTTCACACAAATGATGGCTAAAAACTTGGAAGACCACAACATCCGTTTGGCACTTGGTCAAACTGTTAAAGCTATCGAAGGTGAAGGAAAAGTTGAACGCTTGATCACTGATAAAGAAACATTTGATGTGGATATGGTTGTTCTTGCAGTTGGTTTCCGTCCAAACACTGCACTTGCTGATGGTAAGATCGAACTCTTCCGTAACGGTGCTTTCCTTGTTGACAAGAAACAAGAAACATCTATCCCAGGTGTATATGCTGTTGGTGACTGTGCGACTGTTTATGACAACGCTCGTAAAGACACTAGCTACATCGCTCTTGCATCAAACGCTGTTCGTACTGGTATCGTTGGTGCTTACAACGCTTGTGGACATGAGCTTGAAGGAATCGGTGTTCAAGGATCAAACGGTATCTCAATCTATGGTCTTCACATGGTTTCAACTGGTTTGACACTTGAAAAAGCAAAAGCTGCTGGTTACAACGCAACTGAAACTGGATTTAACGACCTTCAAAAACCAGAATTTATGAAGCACGACAACTATGAAGTAGCTATCAAGATTGTCTTTGATAAAGACAGCCGTGAAATCCTTGGTGCTCAAATGGTATCTCGTGATTCAGCAATTAGCATGGGAATTCACATGTTCTCACTTGCTATTCAAGAACACGTTACAATTGATAAATTAGCATTGACAGACCTATTCTTCTTGCCACACTTCAATAAACCATACAACTACATCACAATGGCTGCACTTACAGCAGAAAAATAATTGATGATATGACAAAAAAAGTAACTTCAACTATTGAAGTTACTTTTTTATTTTAAGGTTAAGAAATCTCGTCTCTTGCTGGGAAAGTAAACCCTTCTCCAAGGATTTCGTGAGCTTCAGTGATAGTGATAAAGGCCATCGGATCAACTGTATGAATCATTTCTTTCATCTTCACGATTTCATTTCTTGCGACAATACAGTAAATAATCTTTAAGTCCTTTTGGCTATAGTAGCCTTGTCCTGAGATAAAGGTAACGCCACGACCAAGTTCTTCGTTAATTTTATCGGCTAATTCCATCGGTTTTTGAGTGATAATCATAAATCCTTTTCCAGCATATCCACCCTCACCGATTAAGTCAATAACTCTTGAAACGATGAAGTCAAATAAGAGAGTATAGGTTACAAGACGTAGGTCTTGGAAGATGATTAAAATCAGCATCAGAATCAGAAAATCAAGTCCAAAAAGCAATTTTCCAACAGAGATATTGGTGTATTTATTAAGGATACGAGCGACAATATCAGTGCCACCAGTTGTTCCACCCGCGTTGAAAATAACACCAAGCCCAACACCTAGGAGGACACCAGCTACTAAAGCAACCACAACGAGATCTCCTTCAAGGTTAAACTGAAGAGGAATCTTCTCAAAGATAGCTAACCAGACGGAAACGGCAATGGTTCCAAGTAGACTGGAATACAGTGATCTTAGTCCAAATATTTTCCAAGCTAGTAGGAAGAGAGGGATATTAATCAAGATATTCATCAGCGAAATAGGGATGTTAAAGAGGTAATAGGTAATCAAGGTTATCCCTGTTGCTCCACCTTCGAACAAGTGATGTGGAACAACAAAATAAGTAAGTCCGAAGGCGAAGATAGCAGCTCCGAATATAATAGTTATAGTTGGTTTAATATGCCGTAGCATTGAGCTCCCCTCCTATTTTTGTGTAAAAGTGAAGTAATAATATTTTTAAAATAAGACTGATATTACAACTTCATGGATTCAATTTTCTCGGAATCAGGTGTAACACGAAGAGTTTTTTGACCGGTATAGGTAACAAAACCAGGTTTTCCACCAGTCGGTTTATTGAGTTTTTTAACCTCAATCATATCCACTTGAACGAGATTAGAAAGACGTCCTTTCGAATAGTAGGCTGCGAGTTCTGCAGCATCCGTCTTGACTTCGTCAGAAGGATTGAGGTTTCCTGAGATGACCACGTGGCTTCCTGGGATATCCTTAGCATGGAACCAAAGTTCCTCTTTGCGTGCAATCTTAAAGGTTAATTCCTCGTTTTGAAGATTGTTTCGTCCAACGAGAATAATGGTTTTCCCATCGCTAGCCAAATATTTCTCTGGTTTTTTACGCTTTTGAATTTTTTCGCGTTGGCGTCTTCTAATAAAACCAGTTTGAATTAATTCTTCACGAATTTCAGCAATTTCATCTAGCCCAGCTTGGTTGAGGACTGTTTCGACGCTTTCCAGATAGAGAATAGTAGCCTTGGTTTCTTCAATTAGATCAGTCAGGTATTTGACAGCCTCTTTTAACTTCTGATAACGTTTGAAGTATTTTTGAGCATTTTGATTTGGTGTTAAAGCCTTATCAAGTGCGATTGTAATTGGCTGATTGGTGTAATAATTGTCTAAGACGACTTGGTCTTGGTCATTTGGAACTTGATGAAGGAAAGTCGTTAGCAACTCGCCTTTTTGACGAAATTCCTCAGCGTTTTCAGTAGCCTGAAGTTCTTTTTCTTGCTTCTTAAGCTTTTGACGATTTTTTTGTAGTTCATTTTCAACACGACGAATGAGTTCGCTAGCCTGTTGTTTGACACGATCACGTTCTGCCTTATCTTTGTAAAAAACATCAAGAAGTTGAGATAAGCTTGAAAAATGTCCTTCAATTTTAGTTGAAAAAGGGACACAAGAAAAAGACTTATCCGTTAAGCATGGGTTGGTTTCTTGCTTAAAAAACTCACGAAATTTAGAAAGCCTATCATCAGTTAATAAATTCTCTAATTCAATTGCTGTATCACGACCTAAACCTTGAAAGAGGCTTTGAAGGTTTTTAGCTGTCAATTCCTGTGTTTGTAGGATTTCAAAAAGTTTTCCATCCTTAATGGTAAAAGGATTGAGGGCCTCTGTACTTGGTGGGGCTATGTAAGTTGCACCAGGTAGGAGTGTACGGTAACTATTTTGAGAGAAACCAATGTGCTTGATAACCTCAAGAACTTTGTTGCTAGACTTATCTACGAGGAGGATATTACTATGTTTACCCATAATCTCAATGATGAGGGTGGCTTGAATATCGTCCCCAATCTCATTCTTATTAGAAACAGTGATTTCAACGATTCGATCGTTTTCAATCTGCTCGATAGACTCGATAACAGCACCCTGTAAATATTTCCTTAAAACCATGATAAAGGTAGAAGGTTGAGCAGGGTTTTCAAAGGTCGTTTCTGTCAACTGGATGCGTCCAAAAACAGGATGAGCAGAGAGGAGCAGACGATGACTTTGGCGATTGCTACGGATTTGTAAGACCAATTCTTGATCAAAGGGTTGATTAATTTTTTGAATGCGACCATTTAGTAGTTCAGCTCGCAATTCTTCAACCATGTGGTTTAAAAAAAATCCATCAAATGACATGGTTCTCTCCTTATGAATGTATTCCATAGTATTATATCAAAAAGGTAGAATAAAATCATAGAAATATGGTATAATAAAGCCAAGTAAAGAGAATCGAGAAACGCATGTATATTGAAATGGTAGATGAAACTGGTCAGGTTTCTAAAGAAATTTTAAAGCAAACTCAAGAAATTTTGGAATTTGCTGCTAAAAAGATTGGAAAAGAAGACAAGGAGATGGCAGTCACTTTTGTGACCAATGAACGCAGTCATGAACTCAATTTAGAGTATCGAGATACAGATCGTCCAACTGATGTCATCAGTCTTGAATACAAGCCCGAGTTAGAGATTACCTTTGACGAAGAGGATTTGGCAGAAGATCCTGACTTAGCAGAAATGATGTCAGAATTTGATTCTTATATCGGCGAGTTATTCATTTCAATTGATAAAGCGCATGAGCAAGCTGAAGAGTACGGTCATAGTTTCGAACGTGAAATGGGCTTTTTAGCTGTGCACGGTTTTTTACACATAAACGGTTATGATCACTACACTTCGGAAGAAGAAGCGGAGATGTTCGGTTTACAAGAAGAAATTTTAACAGCCTATGGACTCACAAGACAATAAACGAAAATGGAAGAATCGTGACTTGCTCTCAAGTTTAGATTTTGCCCTGACAGGTATTTTTACTGCCATAAAAGAAGAGCGTAATATGAGAAAGCATGCAGTGACTTCTGTCTTAGTTCTACTTGCAGGCATTGTTTTTCAAGTTTCTAGAATTGAATGGCTCTTTCTCCTATTAAGCATTTTTTTAGTAATTGCTTTTGAGATT
Source organism: Streptococcus sp. Marseille-Q6504 (assembly GCF_965111625.1). Lineage (NCBI taxonomy): Bacteria > Bacillati > Bacillota > Bacilli > Lactobacillales > Streptococcaceae > Streptococcus > Streptococcus sp. Marseille-Q6504. The sequence continues at coordinate 13,096 of NZ_CBCOON010000005.1, read as the reverse complement.
TTTAATTCTGCTATTGAAAATGTAGTGGATTTGGCTAGCCATTATCACTTCGATATGCTTGCAAAGAAGGCTAAGGACATGGCAGCAGGTGCCGTGCTTGTAGTCTCAATTTTTGCCGCTTTGACAGGTGCGCTTATCTTTCTCCCACGGATTTGGGACTTATTATTTTAAACAGTAAGAGGAAATTATGACATTTAAATCAGGCTTTGTAGCTATTTTAGGACGTCCCAACGTTGGGAAGTCAACTTTTTTGAATCATGTTATGGGGCAAAAGATTGCCATCATGAGTGATAAAGCGCAGACAACGCGCAACAAGATTATGGGAATCTACACCACTGATAAGGAACAAATCGTCTTTATTGATACTCCAGGGATTCACAAACCAAAGACAGCCCTTGGAGACTTTATGGTGGAGTCAGCCTATAGCACTCTTCGGGAAGTCGATACGGTTCTCTTCATGGTCCCAGCAGACGAGCCACGAGGCAAGGGCGACGATATGATTATCGAGCGTCTCAAGGCCGCTAAAGTACCAGTCATTCTCGTGGTAAACAAAATTGACAAGGTGCACCCAGACCAACTTTTGGCTCAAATCGATGATTTCCGTAATCAGATGGACTTTAAGGAAATTGTTCCGATCTCAGCCCTTCAAGGCAATAATGTCTCTCGCTTGGTAGATATCCTCAGTGAAAATCTTGAAGAAGGTTTCCAATATTTCCCAGCCGATCAAATCACCGATCACCCAGAACGTTTCCTAGTATCAGAGATGATTCGTGAAAAAGTGTTACATTTAACGCGTGAGGAAATTCCACACTCAGTTGCAGTAGTGGTTGATTCTATGAAACGAGATGAGGAAACCGATAAAGTTCATATCCGAGCAACTATTATGGTCGAGCGTGACAGCCAAAAAGGGATTATCATCGGTAAAGGTGGTGCTATGCTCAAGAAAATTGGTACCATGGCTCGTAAAGATATCGAACTCATGCTAGGGGACAAGGTCTTCCTAGAAACATGGGTCAAAGTTAAGAAAAATTGGCGCGATAAGAAATTAGATCTTGCCGATTTTGGGTACAACGAAAAAGAATACTAAGAAGAGGTGGGCAGTAGCCTGCTTCTTGTTTTTAGAAAAGGAGGAACTATGCCTGAATTACCTGAGGTAGAAACAGTTCGACGAGGTCTTGAAAAACTGATTCTAGGGAAGAAGATTTTAAACATTGACATTCGTTACCCCAAAATGATTAAAACTGATTTGCATGAATTTCAGAAGGAAATGCCTGGTCAAGTTATTCAATCAATGGGACGTCGTGGCAAGTATCTACTTTTCTATTTATCCGATAAAGTCCTTATCTCACATTTGAGAATGGAGGGCAAGTATTTTTATTACCCAGACCAAGTTCCAGAACGTAAGCATGCTCATGTTTTGATTCATTTTGAAGATGGTGAAACTCTTGTTTACGAGGATGTCCGCAAGTTTGGAACTATGGAATTGCTTGCTCCTGAGCTTTTAGAGGCTTACTTTATTTCAAAAAAACTTGGTCCGGAACCGACTGAGAAGGATTTTGATTTAGGGAGTTTTAAACTAGCCTTGAAAAAATCTAAAAAACCAATCAAATCGCATCTTCTCGACCAGACTTTGGTTGCAGGGTTGGGAAATATCTATGTTGATGAAGTTCTTTGGAGAGCGAAAGTCCATCCTTCTAGAACCTCTAATAGTTTAACAGCACAAGAGGCTAGAAAAGTACATGATGAAACGATCAATGTTTTAGGTCAGGCGGTTGAAAAGGGTGGTTCAACAATTCGCACTTATACCAATGCATTTGGAGAAGATGGCACCATGCAGGAATTCCATCAAGTATACGACAAGGCAGGTCAAGCTTGTTCGCGTTGTGAAACCATCATCGAAAAAATTCAACTAGGTGGTCGTGGAACTCACTTTTGTCCTAAGTGTCAAAGGAGAAAGTGATGGGAAAAATAATCGGAATCACCGGTGGTATTGCGTCAGGTAAGTCCACTGTAACAGAATTTTTAAGACAAAAAGGGTTTCAAGTTGTAGATGCGGATGCAGTCGTCCACCAACTACAAAAACCAGGTGGACGACTCTATCAGGTTTTAGTGGAGCATTTTGGGGAGAAAATCCTTCTTGAAAATGGTGAACTGAATCGCCCCTTGCTTGGTAGCCTTATTTTTTCAAATCCTGAAGAGCAAGAATGGTCTAAGAGAACCCAAGGCGAGATTATTCGTGAGGAGTTAGCTGCATTACGAAATCTGTTTGCTCAGACAGAAGCTCTCTTTTTCATGGATATCCCCCTACTTTTTGAGCAAGACTATGCTTCATGGTTTGATGAAACTTGGCTAGTCTATGTAAATCGTGATGTTCAATTGGAGCGATTAATGAAACGGGATCAAATTTCAAAAGAAGCAGCTGAATCCCGTTTAAACTCTCAATGGCCTTTAGAAAGAAAAATTAGTCTGGCTAGTCATAGTCTAGATAATAATGGAAATCAGGAACAGTTGATAGCTCAAGTAGTTCAGTTGCTTGAAGAAATGTGTCTATAAATTAACATTGTTAGGAAGGAGAATTTTGGTATTGTTTGTTCAAATCATCTTAGATTGAAATAGTATCAAATACAAAAAAATCTAATGCGTGTAAAAATTAATCTAAAATGCTCCTCTTGTGGCAGCATGAATTATCTAACCAGTAAGAACTCCAAAACACATCCAGATAAGATTGAAGTCTTAAAATATTGTCCCAAAGAAAGAAAAGTGACGCTACATCTTGAATCTAAGTAGAAATTATGGTAGAATAATAGGGATTTTAAGGAGTTTGATATGTATAACCTATTATTAACCATTTTATTAGTATTATCTGTTGTGATTGTGATTGCAATTTTTATGCAACCAACTAAAAATCAATCTAGCAATGTATTCGATGCCAGTTCAGGTGATTTGTTTGAACGTAGCAAAGCGCGTGGTTTTGAAGCCGTAATGCAACGTTTGACAGGAATCTTGGTCTTTTTCTGGCTAGCTATTGCCTTAGCATTGACGGTATTATCAAGTAGATAAGAAAATAATGGGCGAGACTAGGTCTTAGCCTATTTTTGTTTTTAAAGACATAAGGTTTTACACCGAAAATAATTTAACAATGTAGAAAGAAAACATGAAAGATAGAATAAAAGAATATTTAAAAGAAAAGGGACGAGTCACTGTAAATGACTTGGCTCAAGCTCTTGGAAAGGATGGTTCCAAGGACTTTCGAGAGCTCATTAAAACCTTGTCCCTGATGGAGAGAAAGCACCAAATTCGCTTTGAAGAAGATGGTAGTCTCACCTTGGACCAAAAGAAGAAACACGAGATTACTCTTAAAGGAATTTTCCATGCCCATAAAAATGGCTTCGGCTTTGTTAGCCTTGAAGGCGAGGAAGACGATCTTTTTGTAGGGAAAAATGATGTTAACTATGCCATTGATGGCGATACTGTTGAAATTGTAATCAAGAAGGTTGCGGATCGTCAAAAAGGAACCGCAGCTGAAGCTAAGATTATCGATATTTTAGAACACAGTTTGACAACGGTTGTTGGTCAAATTGTTCTTGATGATGAAAAGCCAAAGTATGCAGGTTACATCCGTTCAAAAAATCAAAAGATTAGTCAACCAATCTACGTTAAGAAGCCAGCTATTCAATTAGACGGTACAGAAGTTCTCAAGGTCTTTATCGATAAGTACCCAAGTAAGAAACACGATTTCTTTGTCGCTAGTGTCCTAGATGTTGTTGGACATTCTACAGATGCAGGGATTGATGTCCTCGAGGTCTTGGAATCAATGGATATTGTGTCAGAGTTTCCAGAGGCTGTTCTTAAGGAAGCAGAGAGCGTTCCAGATGCACCATCTGAAGCGGATTTGAACGGACGTCTAGATCTGAGAGATGAAATTACATTTACCATAGATGGAGCGGATGCTAAGGACTTGGATGATGCTGTTCATATCAAACCATTGAAAAATGGAAATATCGAACTAGGTGTTCACATTGCCGATGTCTCCTACTATGTGACAGAGGGATCTGCTCTAGATAAGGAAGCTCTCAATCGTGCGACCTCTGTCTATGTGACAGACCGTGTAGTTCCAATGCTGCCAGAGCGCCTCTCAAACGGAATCTGTTCTCTTAACCCTCAAGTGGACCGCTTGACTCAATCTGCTATTATGGAAATTAATAAGCAGGGTCGTGTTGTGAATTATACGATTACGCAGACCGTTATCAAGACAAGTTTTCGTATGACTTATAGTGATGTCAATGACATTTTAGCTGGTGACGAGGAGAAGAGACAAGACTATAAGAAAATTGTTCCTAGTATCGAACTTATGGCCAATCTCCATGAGACTTTGGAAAGTATGCGAATCAAGCGTGGTGCTTTAAATTTTGATACCAATGAAGCTAAGATTTTAGTCGATAAAAAAGGCAAGCCAGTTGATATTGTCCTTCGTCATCGTGGTGTTGCTGAACGTATGATTGAGTCCTTTATGTTGATTGCTAACGAAACAGTTGCCGAGCACTTTAGCAAGCTGGACCTACCTTTTATCTATCGGATTCACGAGGAGCCTAAGGCTGAAAAAGTTCAGAAGTTTATTGATTATGCTTCGAGCTTTGGTTTGCGAATTTATGGGACTGCCAGTGAGATAAGTCAGGAAGCTCTCCAAGACATCATGAGTACTGTTGAGGGAGAGCCATATGCGGATGTATTGTCTATGATGCTTCTGCGTTCGATGCAGCAGGCTCGTTATTCTGAGCATAATCACGGTCACTATGGATTAGCTGCAAATTACTACACTCACTTTACCAGTCCGATTCGTCGTTATCCTGACCTCTTGGTTCACCGGATGATTCGAGACTATGGACGTTCTAAGGAAGTAGCCGAGCATTTTGAACAGGTTATTCCAGAGATCGCGACCCAGTCTTCTAACCGTGAGCGCCGTGCTATCGAGGCAGAGCGTGAAGTCGAAGCCATGAAAAAAGCTGAATACATGGAAGAGTATGTTGGTGAAGAGTATGACGCAGTTGTTTCAAGTATTGTTAAATTTGGTCTTTTTGTTGAGTTGCCAAATACAGTCGAAGGATTGATTCACATCACAAATCTGCCTGAATTTTACCATTTTAATGAACGTGATTTGACCCTCCGTGGGGAGAAATCAGGTATTACCTTCCGAGTGGGACAGCAGATTCGTATTCGGGTCGAAAGAGCCGATAAGATGACTGGCGAGATTGATTTCTCCTTTATTCCTAGTGAATTTGATGTCATTGAAAAAGGTTTGAAAGGTTCTGGTCGTAAGGATAGAGGGCGTCGTTCAGATAAGAAAGAAGACAAGAGAAAATCTGGTCGCTTAGGTGATAAGCGTAAGCATTCTCCAAAAGACAAGAAGAAAAAGAGCAAGAAACCTTTTTACAAAGAAGTAGCAAAGAAAGGAGCCAAGCATGGCAAAGGGCGAGGGAAAGGTCGTCGCGCAAAATAAAAAAGCGCACCACGACTATACAATCGTAGATACGCTAGAAGCAGGAATGGTCCTGACAGGAACTGAGATCAAGAGTGTTCGAGCAGCCCGCATCAATCTGAAAGATGGGTTTGCCCAGGTTAAGAATGGGGAAGTTTGGCTGAGTAATGTCCATATCGCTCCTTATGAAGAGGGCAACATCTGGAACCAGGAGCCAGAACGTCGTCGTAAACTTCTCCTTCATAAAAAACAAATCCAGAAATTAGAGCAAGAAACCAAAGGAACAGGGATGACCTTGGTTCCTCTTAAAGTTTATATCAAAGATGGCTATGCCAAGTTACTTTTAGGACTTGCAAAAGGGAAACATGATTACGATAAACGTGAGTCTATCAAACGACGTGAGCAAGATCGTGATATTGCGCGTGTTATGAAAGCTGTTAACCACCGATAGAAAGAGTGAAGAATATGGAAAAACTAGTTGCCTACAAACGCATGCCTGTCTGGAATAAAGACACCATGCCAGAAGCTGTTCAAAGAAAACACAATACTAAGGTCGGAACCTGGGGCAAGATTACCGTATTAAAAGGGACTCTTAAGTTTATTGAGTTGACTGAAGACGGGGAAGTTATAGCCGAGCACCTCTTTGAAGCAGGTGCTGATAACCCTATGGCGCAACCTCAAGCTTGGCACAGAGTAGAAGCTGCCACAGATGATGTGGAATGGTACTTGGAATTTTATTGTAAAGCAGAGGATTATTTCCCTAAGAAATACAATACTAATCCAGTCCATTCGGAAGTTTTAGAAGCTATGGATACAGTAAAACCATGTAAGGCACTAGACTTAGGATGTGGTCAAGGAAGAAATGCACTCTTTCTAGCTCAACATGGATTTGATGTCACAGCTGTAGATCAAAATGAGCTATCTCTTGAAATCTTGCAAAGCATTGTGGAGCAAGAAGATTTAGAAATGCCTGTCGGTCTCTACGATATCAATTCAGCTAGCATTGGACAAACTTATGATTTAATCGTATCGACTGTTGTTCTCATGTTTTTACAAGCAGATCGTATTCCGGCTATTATTCAAAACATGCAGGAACAAACCTCAATTGGAGGTTACAATTTGATTGTTTGTGCTATGGATACTGATGATTATCCTTGTTCAGTTCATTTCCCATTCACTTTTAAAGAAGGAGAATTGGCAAATTACTACCAGGATTGGGAATTCATCAAATACAATGAAAATCCTGGGCATCTCCACCGTCGTGATGAAAACGGAAATCGTATCCAACTACGCTTTGCGACCATGTTGGCTAAAAAAGTAAAATAAATGAATAAAAGGGATAGAGAGCAGTCGTTTTCTATTCCTTATTTGTTACCCTAATAAGAAAGGAAAATCTCAATTTATGCTATACTAGAAGTAAGAGAAGTCGATGAAATGAAACAGAATTGTGATAGTTTTAAAACGATTCTGATCGCCCACTATTCTTTCAGACTTTTTTGTCTAGGAGGTCTTAAGATGACTAGTCTTTTAATTGAACTATACGACCGTCATACCATTGAGAAGAATGTCTACCAGGCTTTTGTCAGTGATTGTGATGAGATTTTATACCTTTCTACAAGAAAAATTGCTGAGGAAGAAAAGCTATCCTTGAAGCATTTTCTAATGGAACAAGTTCCACACTTAAAACAAGTACATTTTCGACAATTTCACCTAAAAAAAATCTGCCAGGAATTAGACGTGTTTATCAATGATTTTGAGACAGTGACCATCGATGTTTTTGGTGGAGATAATCTATTAGCGATAGTTCTATATCAGTATGGTTTGGAGAAAGGTATTCCCATTATTGCTATGGATGTAGAACAAGGAATGCAGTATGCCTGGGAAAGGGATAAGATTTATGATAAAAATTTAGAGATTCCTAGTTTATCCATTGAACAATTGATAGCTTTACGTGGTGGAAAAGTCCTTAAATCAAGAAGGCCTCAGCATTCTAATAAGCAAGTACTAGCTATAAAAAAACTGGCCAAATATGCTATCGAAAATCCTGAAAAATGGTATCAGATTACCCAATTCTTTGCACTGGCAAAAACAAATGATTTTCACGCTGAAACAGCAAAAGTTTTGGAGAGTAATGGAAAAATTTATTCTTATCCCAGTAGCTTGATCCCTTTGTTCACAAAAGCTAATTTATTGAAAGTAGAAGAGGAAACAACAGATACTGTCACTTATACATTCCCAACACCAGAAGCACATCTGTTATGTCGAACAAAAGGGCATATTTTAGAATTGTATATCTATTTACTAGCTCTTGAGTCGGAGTGTTTTGATGAATGTATGATTGGTACTGAAATTGACTGGAATGGTATTTTCCCTGAGGCTGACAATGTTCAAAATGAGATTGATGTTATTCTTCGTAAAGGTCACTCTGTAGTTTTCATTTCTTGTAAAATGACTGATCTAGCAGTTGAAGCTATTAACGAACTTGAAGTTTATGCCAATCATTTTGCAGGTGATAATTGTTTGAAAATGATTGTTTGCTCTGGAAAAATCAATCCTGTTTATAGTCATCGTTGTCAGGAATATGGTGTAATGGTGATAAAGCAGGATCAAATACAGAATCTTATTCCCATGTTACGGAAATATATGAAGAACAAACGTCAATGATACTAGATGTTATAGTAAAGAAGAGTCTGGGATAATAGTTCTAGACTCTCAATTGTCTTTGGATTGTCGAGCAAGACGCAGTGGTTGAGTGGGCTCTACTACGCTGATTTCATCAGCTTTTACAGCCCTACTCAACTGTGCGGAGGTGGGACGACGAAATCGAATTCTAACAAATTACTGATTTCTGTCCCACTCTCTTTTCTTATCCTTTTCGAATAAAGTAGATAAGGAGAGTTTATGTTTTTAGCTAGAGATAAAAAAGGTCATTTAATCAACGCGTTAGAGAATGAAGTAAAGAAACAAGCTTATTATTGTCCAGCTTGCGGAACAAGTGTTCGCTTGAAAAAAGGAAAAAATGTAAGAACTCATTTTGCACATGAAAGTTTAAAAAATTGTGATTTTTATTATGAGAACGAAGGACCAGAACATTTAGAGAATAAGCTGGCACTTTTTAATTGGGCTAAGAAAGATGCTGAAGTAGAAATGGAATGTCCGATTCCTGAACTTAAGCAAATCGCAGATATCCTCGTCAATAAGCAATTAGCACTGGAAGTTCAGTGTAGTCCTATTTCTTGCGAACTTTTACGGGAGAGAAGCAATGGTTATCGAAGTTTGGGAATTCAAGTTCTTTGGCTATTGGGAGAAAAGCTCTGGCTAAAAGAGCGACTAACTAAACTTCAAAGAGATTTTCTTTATTTTAGTCATAATATGGGATTCTATCTTTGGGAGTTAGACCATAAAAGACAAGTTTTGAGGCTCAAGTACCTCCTTCACCAAGATTTAAAAGGGAAACTCCATTATCAGCTCAAGGAATTTTCTTATGGCAAAGGAAATCTCCTAGAAATTTTACGTAGTCCTTACCAGCAGCAAGAGCTAACTGCTTTTTCGGTAGAACAGGACAAGAATATTTGTCATTACATTCAAAAACAACTCTATTATCAAAACCCCTATTGGATGAAACAACAAGCCCAAGCTTACTTAAGAGGAGAAAATCTTTTAAATCTAAAAAAACAGGATTGGTATCCCCAAGTAAGGCCGATAGAAAATGGTCATTTTTGTCAAATCATTCAAAACCTAAATGATTATTACCGTAACTTTCTGGCTTATTATAAAGTAAATCCTCAAAAAAAGGAACAAAAGCTCTATCCACCTGCCTTTTATCAGCATTATTTCTCGAAAAATATGGTAAAATAGAAAGGATGGAGGAAATTTATGGTATTACAACGAAATGAAATCAATGAAAAAGATACATGGGATCTATCAACGATCTTTGAAACAGACCAAAAATGGGAAGACGAATTAGCCCTTTTAACAGAGGATACAAAAGAAGCAGCTAGTCTTGAGGGCCACCTCTTGGATAGTGCAGAAAGCCTTCTTAACATTACAGAGCGTTATCTGGACTTGAGTCGTCGTCTTGAAAAACTTTACGTCTACGCTCATATGAAAAATGACCAGGATACACGAGTTGCTAAATATCAAGAATACTATGCAAAAGCGATGACTCTTTATAGTCAACTCGACCAGGTATTCTCTTTCTATGAGCCAGAATTTATGGCAATTACTGAAGAGCAGTACAAAAACTTCTTATCAGAAGAACCAAAACTTCAGCCTTATAAACACTACTTTGACAAACTCTTGCAAAATAAGGATCATGTCCTTTCACAACGTGAAGAAGAGTTATTAGCAGGTGCTGGTGAAATCTTTGGTGCTGCTAGTGAAACTTTCGCTATCTTAGACAATGCGGATATCGTCTTTCCATTTGTTAAAGATGAAGATGGTAACGAAGTTCAGTTGTCACATGGCGTTTATATGCGTTTGGTAGAATCTAAGAACCGTGAGGTACGTCGTGGAGCTTATGAAGCCCTCTACGCTACTTATGAGCAATACCAGCACACTTACGCTAAAACCTTGCAGACCAATGTAAAAGTACAAAACTACCGTGCAAAAGTTCGGAACTACAAGAGTGCGCGTGAAGCTGCTCTTGCGGCCAATTTTGTTCCAGAAAGTGTCTATGACAACTTAGTATCTGCTGTTCGTAAGCATTTGCCATTATTGCATCGTTATCTCTCACTTCGTTCAAAAATCTTGGGTATTCCAGATCTTAAAATGTACGATGTCTATACACCATTGTCTTCAGTAGAATACAGCTTTACTTATGAGGAAGCCTTGAAGAAGGCAGAGGAAGCTTTGGCTGTTCTTGGTGAGGATTACTTGAGTCGTGTTAAACGCGCCTTTAGCGAACGTTGGATTGATGTGTATGAAAATCAAGGCAAACGTTCAGGTGCATATTCTGGCGGTTCTTATGATACCAACGCCTTCATGCTTCTTAACTGGCAAGATAACCTAGACAATCTCTTTACTCTTGTACATGAGACAGGTCACAGTATGCATTCTAGCTACACGCGTGAAACTCAACCTTATGTATACGGAGATTACTCAATCTTCTTGGCAGAAATTGCTTCAACAACCAATGAAAATATCTTAACTGAAAAATTATTGCAAGAAGTTCAAGATGACGCAACACGCTTCGCTATTCTAAACAACTTCTTGGATGGTTTCCGTGGAACAGTGTTCCGCCAAACTCAATTTGCTGAATTTGAACATGCTATTCACCAAGCCGATCAAAATGGTGAAGTCTTGACAAGCGAGTTCTTAAACAATCTCTATGCTGACTTGAACCAAGAATATTATGGCTTGAGCAAGGAAGACAATCCTCAAATTCAGTACGAGTGGGCTCGTATCCCTCATTTCTACTATAATTACTATGTATATCAATATTCAACAGGCTTTGCAGCAGCTTCGGCCTTGGCTGAAAAGATTGTTCACGGTAGTCAAGATGATCGTGACCGTTATATTGATTACCTCAAGGCTGGGAAGTCAGACTATCCTCTAAATATCATGCGAAAAGCTGGTGTTGATATGGAAAAAGAAGACTATCTTAATGATGCCTTTGCAGTCTTTGAACGCCGTTTGGATGAGTTCGAAGCCCTTGTTGAGAAATTAGGATTAGCATAAAATGGTTGAGTCATACAGTAAAAATGCTAACCATAACATGCGACGGCCTGTTGTTAAGGATGAGATTGTGGAATTTATGCGCCACAGACAAGAGCAGGTGACTGGTTCTTTAAAAGAACTAGAAAACTTTGCTCGCAAGGAGAATATTCCTATCATTCCTCATGAAACAGTCGCTTATTTCCGTTTTCTAATGGAAACAATTCAACCAAAAAATATTTTAGAAATTGGAACGGCAATTGGCTTTTCAGCACTTTTGATGGCTCAACATGCCCCAGAGGCTAAAATTACAACCATTGATCGGAATCCTGAAATGATTGGTTTTGCCAAGGAAAATTTCGCCAAGTTTGATAATCGCCAACAAATCACTCTTTTGGAAGGCGATGCGGTAGACGTTTTGTCAACATTGACAGAGACCTATGATTTTGTTTTTATGGATTCTGCAAAATCCAAATACATCGTATTTTTGCCAGAAATCCTAAAACACCTTGAGGTTGGTGGAGTAGTTGTCTTGGATGATATTTTCCAAGGTGGAGACATTGCTAAGGATATTATGGAAGTCCGACGCGGGCAACGAACCATTTATCGTGGTTTGCAAAGACTATTTGACGCAACTCTAAACAATCCAGGATTAACAGCTAGTCTAGTTCCTCTTGGAGATGGAATCTTGATACTAAGAAAGAATCAAGCAGAAATAGAACTGCCTGATGTTGATTAATTTCAGATATTTTTAAGACAATTTAGTAAAATAGATAAGGTAAACATTTATCTAGTGTATAAAAAGGAGTAAACATGAAGAAAAAATTATTGGCTGGTGCCATCACTTTGTTATCAGTAGCTACATTGGCTGCTTGTTCAAATAGCTCTCAAGGAGCTGACCTCATCAGTATGAAGGGTGATGTCATCACTGAGCACCAATTTTATGAAGAAGTGAAAAACAACCCAACTGCTCAACAAATTTTGCTCAATATGACAATCCAAAAAGTTTTTGAAAAACAATATGGATCTGAAGTAAGTGACAAAGAAGTAGAAGATGCGGTAGCAGAAGAGCAAAAAAGATATGGTGATAGCTATCAAATCGTTCTTTCTCGTGCTGGTATGACAGCAGAAAGCCGTAAAGCTCAAATTCGTACAAGTAAACTAGTTGAATATGCTGTTAAGAAAGCTGCAGAAGCTGAATTGACAGATGAGAACTACAAAAAAGCTTACGATGAGTACACACCAGAAGTAACTGCTCAAGTGATTAAACTTGACAGTGAAGATAAGGCTAAAGAAGTACTTGCTAAAGCACAAGAATCTGGAGCTGATTTTGCACAATTGGCTAAGGATAATTCAACTGACGAAAAGACAAAAGCAAATGGTGGTGAAATCACCTTCGACTCTGCATCAACAGAATTGCCAGACGTTGTTAAAAAAGCAGCCTTTGCCCTTAATGTTGATGGAATCTCAGATGTGATCACAGCTCCAGGTACACAAGCTTATTCAAACAGTTTCTATATTGTGAAATTGATCAAGAAAACAGAAAAATCTTCTAACTGGGAAGATTATAAAGAAAAATTGAAGACAGTTATCTTGACTCAAAAACAAAATGATGCTACTTTTGTTCAAGGTGTAATTAGTAAAGAGTTGCAGGCGGCAAATATCAAGGTTAAAGACCAAGCCTTCCAAAATATCTTTACTCAGTACATCCAAAGTGATACAACAACTCAAACGACAACTACATCAGCAGCAACTGAAACGACAACAACTGCAGCTGAAACGACAACAACATCTTCAAACTAAAGATGAAAACTCTATCTTTCTACTCTTGAAAGGTAGAGTTTTTTTGAAGTTTTCTTAGCTAAAAGCCCAAAATATAAATAAATGTTTGTGAATTCTAAAAGCTTAAATTCTAGGCTTTAACGGATAAGAGTTTTTTTCTAGTCTAAAAAGTGGTATAATAGC